>LJUI01000130.1 GCA_001303705.1 candidate division TA06 bacterium SM23_40 | reverse complement strand
CGTCCCCAACCCCCGCGCCGACAAGCACGGTGAACGTTGCATCACCATCGTTGCTGTAGAGGATATTCGCCGAATTATAATTGACGACGTACAGGTCGAGATCGCCATCCATATCGAAGTCGCCCCAGGCTGCCCCCACGCCCGCGCCCGCATCTCCCACGTTCGCACCAACCATTACCGTGAATGTCGAATCCCCATCATTGCGATATAATATGTTTGCAGCATTATAGTTCACGAGATAGATATCGTTATCTCCGTCGTTGTCATAATCCCCGGCAACGCATGCCCGCCCCGGGCCCGTGTCCTCTGTGCCACTCCCCACGACCGAGGTGAACGTCCCGTCGCCGTCGTTGCTGTACAGCACGTTTGCATCCCCGAACCCGTTACTGAGATACAGATCGAGATCACCGTCACCGTCGTAATCGAAGAGCGTCGCACCGACTCCCTCTGCGACGCTCCCCACATTGGCACTCGTTGTCACGTTCGTGAATGCAAGCTGAGACCATCCCGGTACTAGCCAAAGGATGGTCCCCAGGACAGCCAGAGCAATTGTTCGATCGGGCCGCACTGTACATCACCTCCTTCTCCACCTGGAGAACGTAAACGCTATCGTTTCCGCTCCCGTCGGGCAGGCCTGACGTGTTCCCATTCAACGACAATAGGAGCCACGATGAAGACAGACGAGTATGTTCCTACGAGCACTCCGATCAGGAGAGCAAACGCAAAGTCATGAATCACGGCGCCGCCGAAGAAGAAGAGGGCGAACAGCACGATAAGAGTCGTCAGCGAGGTGATGACAGTCCGTGATAGTGTCTGATTGATACTCACGTTCACCATCGAATCGAACGCCTCTCGCCGCATCGTCCGAATGTTCTCGCGGATACGGTCGGAGACCACGATCGAGTCGTTAATCGAATATCCAACCACCGTAAGGACCGCCGCGATGACCGGGATCGTGATCTCCTTATTGAGGATCGAGAAGATCCCTACGGTGATCAGCACATCGTGAAAGAGCGCTATCACTGCCCCGACTGCGAATCGGAAGTCGAACCGGAAACTTATGTAGATAAGGATCGCGGCCATCCCGAGGAGCACGGCATAGATCGCCCGCCTCTGGAGCTCCTTGCCGATGCGCGGGCCGATCAGCTCCTCCCGCTCCAGTGTCACCGGGTTATCGGGATAGTCTTCCCGGACTGCCGCGATGATCCTGCTCGAGATGTCGGAGACACCACCCATCATCTCCGGGGCCTCACCTTCGCCCTCGACTCCACCGCCCTCTTCGCCCGGTGCCGTCTCGCGAGATCCCTCGCCCCCTCCCTGCTCAGCCTCTTCCTCGAGTGAGGGCCCTTCTCCCTCGGCCGATTCCGCCCCCGGCTCATAGCCTAACGCCCCGGGCGCCCCCTCCTCGATCGGCAATCTGATCATGAACTCATCCATCTCGCGTACACGCTGGAGCTCGGAGGCGGCAAGTCCGATTCTGGCGAGTGAAGCACGTACCTGATCGCTCGTCATCGGCTTCTCGAACCGGATATGGACGAGCTGCCCGCCCGTGAAGTCGATACCGTAGTTCGGGCCCCCGTGCATAATCAACGAGATGATCCCTACCGCAACGACTATGGCCGACGCCACAAATGCCTGTCTGCGGTGGCCGATGAAGTTGACGTGTGTCCCGGCTAGGATTCGAAGCATTGTCCCCCTCAATTTCTGCGATTTGCCATACTCAGATCCGGAGAGTACTCACCTCCCACTGTGAGGTGACGAAATCGAAGATCATGCGCGTAATGAATATCGCAGTAATGAAACTCACCACGATCCCGATGCTCAACGTGACGGCGAACCCCTTCACCGGCCCCGTGCCGAACCAGTACAGGATGAGCGCAGTGAGCAGCGTTGTGACATTTGCATCCAGAATCGTGCGGAATGCGCGCCCGTACCCCGCGTCGATCGCTGCCCGGACGGTCTTCCCGCTGGCGAGTTCCTCCCGTATCCGTTCGAAGATAAGCACATTGGCATCCACCGCGATACCGATCGTAAGCACGATACCCGCGATCCCCGGCAGCGTGAGGGTAGCATCGAACGCCGACAGCGCCGCGAGCAGAAAGAGGAGGTTGAGAACCAGCGCCATGTTTGCCAGCGTTCCGGAGAGGCTGTAGTAGATGAACATGAAGGCGAGGACAATGATGCCTCCCCAGATTGCCGCCCTGATCCCTTTACGGATCGAGTCGGCGCCCAAGGTCGGGCCCACAAACCGGGCATCGACGATCTCCACCGGTGCGGGGAGCGCGCCAGCCCTGAGGATGATCGAGAGATCTTTCGCCTCGTCAACTGTGGGTATGTTCGTGATGCTCGCCTGGCCACGAGGAATCCTCTCCTGGATGACCGGCGCAGACTGGACGACTCCATCGAGTACGATCGCCAACCGCCGCCCGATATTCGCCCCGGTGAGGGTGCGGAACCGACTCGCTGCCGATCGTGTCATGCGCAAGCTGACGTAGGGCTGGTTGGCCATCCGCCCGCCCCCTGCCTGACCGATCTCCATCCTCGCATCCGCTATCGACGCGCCGGTCAATTCAGGCTCCTTGCGGGCTACATAGATCGGCTTGTACATGATGGTCTGTTCTTCTTCCTCGCGTCCCCACAGTATCTCCCTGTCCGGCGGGATCGCCTCCTGCGCCTCCGGCCGTGCGAGGAGCGCCTCGACCGCGAAGACATCCTCTTTTCGCACGGCCACCTCCCTCGTCCGCAACACACGCAGGTACGAGCTAAACGGCCTGGTCTCGGTGAAGAGCGTGTCGAGCAGCGCCTCGGCCGTGTCGACAACCGCCTCTTCGCCTTCCTCTGCCTCAGCAAGGGCGTTATCGATCGCGAGGAAAATCTCGTTCATCTCCTCCTGTTCGGGAAGCAGCCGAAACTCCAGCAGCGCCGTGCGTCCGATCAGGGATCGCGCTCGCTCCTGCTCGACGCCCGGGAGCTGGATCGCGATCCTATTCTCACCCTCCCGTTGAATCGACGGTTCGAAGACCCCGAACTTATCGACTCGATTTCGTATTATCTCCAGGGCGCGATCGACGGCATCTTCAGCCTCTTCATCAGAAAGACCCGACTTGTCTACCTCCAGGACGATGTGCATGCCGCCGCGCAGATCGAGACCAAGGTTGATCGCACGGCGCTGGAGATCGAACAGCTCATCCTTCGACAGCTCGTTCCGTTCCTCAGGGGAGAGGGTAAGGAGCTGCCATGTGGGACGGAGCTGGAATATCGCCACTACCACAATGCCCGCCACTATCAGGAATCTCCACCGTAGACCTCTCTTCATACGTTCGATCCTCTCGTGCTGCTCACCAGATTACGTTCATTGAGTTGCTACACAGGACGCTCCGAGTTTCCCATCTATCCCGGCCTCTCAATAGAGCTTCCCAGATGCGCAATCGCCGGGTCTCCCTAGGGCTCCTCGCGCATCTTGTCCTGCCACTCCACGATGACCCAATTGCCGTACTCATTCTGTCTCAGCCGAAAGAACGCCGTCCCGGCAACGTCGGTCTGGAACGGTCTCACCTCGAGCTGATAGGCCCGCTGTATCTCGACTGTGTTACCTGAGGGATCCCCCGACCACTGGTGCGGAGGCGCTCCAGTCAGCGCCACACTGATGGATCCATTCACACCCCGCACCTCGGCGAACAGAGCCTGGGTCGCCAACCACTCCTCTGTTCTGTACCACTCGTTATTCACGATTCCCTGCGCGTCTAAGAGTGCATCCAGACCCGGCTCACTCGGATCGAATTTGAATGTGAAATCGTTGGTATCGAGGCAGGCCATGTATCGGTCGATATCCATCTCCTGATAGGCGACCACAAGATTGTCGAGGACACGCTGGGGTGTCGTCGGGTCGAACGCCTCGCCCGCTTCGTCATCGAACGACATCCCCACTGTCGGATTGAACGGATTCTCGCATCCCGTGTAAAATGCCGCAACCGCGACACAGAGCGCGGCGACGGCGACAGCTCGCCAGCCCATCGGATCCCTCTTTCTCGTTGTCGACCACCTCGCCCATCAAAATGAACAGGATTAACACTAACAGGCCGCCTGCGGCCTGTCAACCCCAAAAAGCCCGCAGCAGGCACCGGGCTCCGTCACCGGCCCCGGAATTGACCCTTGACCTCTCCCCAGTCGGTGGTATCCGCTCTGATATCTTGCCATTCGTGGATCGACCACCATATCCCGAAACGCCTCATCATCAGTCTCGCCGTGCCCTGCGCGGCCATCAGGGTAGGGTGACGTACTGAGAGCTGATAGTGCTCGTACAGCGTGGCTATGGTGTCGCTCTCTATCCTGAGGGAATCGGTCAGTTGAAGCGATATCGACCCGCTCGTGACCTGCGCGGCGAACAGGCGTGTCGTAACCGACTCCTCGGTGGCATATGTCCAGTCCGCGTACCGCTCGGCGTTGGGACCGTTTGCCTCGTACGGATCCGCAAGAAAGACGAAGGCCGAGTCGAAACAGGTCATGTAGTTCTCGACGTTCCGCTCCTCGTAGGCAGCGACCAGATTGAACAGGACACTGTCAGGCTCTGCAGGGAACGACCACGACGCCCCCTCCTCCCCCGGGATATCAGATTCGCGCGGCTTGAACAGGTCGCACCCCGCCGCCCTCAGTATGAGCGCTGCACCGCATAGTCCGATGAGGAGCGAGAGCGCCCCCCGGTTCAGGCTACAACTCCCAGCGGAACGCTGCATCGATGTCCCAGTACCTCTCCTCCCCATCTCGTTCGATGAGGTTGCTTCTGAATGTAATATCGGTTCGCTGCACCGCCATGAAATGGGCCGCCACTCCGTAGGTTCTCTCACGACGCCTGTCACGGTTTACCCGTTCGAACGACTGTGTTGCGGGATCGGAAACGATGTCGAATCGCTCTGTCTCCAGATAGGCGTACCGAGGAGTAATCTCGAAGTCCCTCCCGAGCCGATACTCGAGCGAGACGCCAACCCGCTGTCGCCGCAGCTCCTGATCCCTCTCATATCGGAGCTCGCCTGTCCCGGCCACCTCGGGATACCGGCCCTGATCTTCGCGCTCTAACCCGTGCTCCACCTTCAAACCAAGCTGCTGACTGAGGGCGACTGCCACATCGGACTCCACAGTGAGCGTCCGAATGACGCGATTCTTGTCATCATCGAACGGATAGACATTGTAGTCGGCGGAGAGCCCATATGACTGTCCGAAGATGAACATGGTTGAGGGGATGAGCTCAACACGCGAGGTGAACTCGTATGTGTCATGGTCTCGGCTATTGGCGGATCGCTCACTTCTCACGTAGATCAGCTCCTCGCTCCGGTGCGCAAGGGCAGCCCCTATGGTCGTGTTCTGGGAGAGTGGAAGTCTTGTCGTCGCCTCGGTCACCGTCCTGAGCACATCCCGTTCGTCGAGGCTCCGCGGCACTTGGGCAGCCGGATGCGCGAAGTAGTGAGAGTCGAGTGAGAGGCGGTGCACGAATGCCACGCTACGCCCCTCCCCGAATCGATACTCAGCGGTCAATCCACCACTCCGCGACCACTGGTCCTCGTCATCCGGCGAGTTCGGATCCCGGAAGTCTGCGACCTCACGTTCGGTCCCAAGTGAGATCTCAAGGGCGAGACGATCTCCCGGCCGGTAGGCGAGGGCTCCCTGGATACCGTTGAGAGATGTCTCCCGGTCGCCGCTGCCGCTCAGCGATGCTGTCCTGCCTTCGAAATCAGTCCGTGTCCGCGATGCCCTTCCGAGGAGAGAGAGATGGAGTTTACGGGGCCAGGCCACGTTGCACGAGACCTCTCCTCCACCCTGCAATCGCTCTCGTTTCTCCTGTCGCTCTTCCTCACCTACCCCGATCGGATATTCATCCACGTGCTGGCTCCCATGCACATCAAGACGTAGATCGATAACCTCCCCGATCCGGCCGGCGGCGAATCCACTCAAATCTCGCCTCCTCGTCCCCGTCACTTCCTGACGCCGATACTCGCCATCGTAGGTGAACCCGACCCTTCTGCCGTCGCCAACCACGGCATCTCCTTCGATGTACATATGATCGGCGATCCCGTCGTTATCGATGATCTGTCTGGCTCTGCCCGCCCGACGTGAGTAGCGGTCAGCCACCACCTGAAGCGACTGAGTGACCGTCAACGTCGGGAGAACGCGATAGTGTATCGATCCTGTCACCTCCCGCCGCGACGACCGGTTGCGATAGGCCTCCCCTTCGTCCGAAGAGAGATCGCCTCGCCCTGCGAACTCCAGCGAAACCCGCCCGGAGACAGGATACGATATCCTGATATCCGCAGTCGTCGTCTCCTTTGTCCGGTCGACGGTCTCGTTGCGTTGCATCTCCCTCACCGCAGAGCCCGATACGAGGGCTTCTCCCATCCGAAAGGAGAGTATGTTCATCTCATTGCGAAGTCGCGAGACATCCCGATATCGATCGATCACCACACCCAGAACAGGTCCTCCCGACGACTCAGAGATCTCCGGGCCGACCGACGAAGAGGCCGCATCAGAGCCCGATGCACCCCACCCAGCGGGCGGAACGATCACCGCGATCAGGATTGCCCATCGGGCGGCACGGTGGAGGAATGTCCTGAACATAAGACTTCCCCGAGGGTGTTTGCAAGGCAGGCGAACTCATCGAGGGAGAAGGTCTCGGCCCGACGCGACAGGTCGATACCGGAACGATGCTCCAGAACCCGGATCTGTGATGCGCTCAACCCGAACGCGGGACGAATAGCATTACGAGCCATCTTTCGCCTCTGACTCAACGCGCTCGCGACGAGGGCGCGGAATCTCTCCTCATCGTCTACGTGTACCGCGGGTGCGCACTGCAGGTCGAGATGGATGGCCACTGACTCCACTCTGGGCTGAGGGTAAAAGGAATGGGGGGCGATCGGGAAGAGCGTATTGACTGTTGCCGCATACCTGACGATAACAGACAAGGTCCCATAGGATTTCTCGCCCGGGCGGGCCCACAGCCGAGCCCCCACCTCGCGCTGAAGGATGATGACGGCACGATCGATCGACCGCTTCGCCCTCATCATATGGAGAAGTGCGGGAGAGGAGATCGAATAGGGGAGGGCCGCTACCACGACGAACCTCCCGCCGGCCTCGGCCTCGGCGAGGCGGCCAACATCAACGCTGAGCACATCTTTGTTGAGAAGAATGAAGCGGTCATCTCCCCCGAATCGGCTCGAGAGCAGATTGCACAGGCGCTCGTCGATCTCGATCGCGACGACCTTCGACGCCCTCTCCAGCAGCTGCTCGGTGAGGATCCC
>LJUI01000023.1 GCA_001303705.1 candidate division TA06 bacterium SM23_40 | reverse complement strand
GATGTGTTGCGTAGTGGCTTACGAAGAGGAGCACGATGTCCATGTCGATCGTGCGGATGCCGCCCAGTGCACAGAGCCTCAGCAGCCGCTCTGGTATCGCACCGTCAACGACAAGCCCGAATGGACTGGAGGATGGAACAGGACACGCACATTCTATGCTGTACTCTCCTTCGCTGGGGAACTCGTCAAACTCGAGCGTGTCGCATATCGATCCGGGTCGACGCAGATGGTAGACGACCGCTTGGTCATCATCGAGCATGAGGATTCGAAGCGTCGGATCGATCATGCGGAACTCCTGCGAGGTGTGTGATGCAGTTCTTGACAGGCCCGGGCATTCTGCTCGCCGGGCCTCTGGATCCCGCCAGTCCAGTCTCGCGGTCGATCCGAGCAAAAAGCATGCCATGGAAGTGCGCTCTTCATTGGCCTTTACTCCACAGGGACGGATTCCCCATGTGCGAATTCCCGCATTGAACACAGACACTCCTGCTCCTGTGTCTTCGATGGGCGTCCCACCGTGGAAGATAGACAAATGCGACAAATCCCTTACGCCCTGGGTGTCCTTCCTCAGATACCCCCAAACCTCCGGACAGATCCCCGCCATCAGGAGCATGCGAGGTAAAATGCCTCGATACGATTTGCTGTTGACAACGAAAATGGGCCATATTTATAATCGAACAATTCTCCAGCAATACGCATCGGGAGGCCTTTGCACGGAGGAGCGGCGAAAGCAGGCAGCTGGTGGATAGCCATCGGCCGGGAGGCCGACCATTTCGCTTCGATTGTGATCACCATGGGACGCGTGGTACCGATGCCAGCGAAGGGCAGAAAACCCAGGACGGAGAAGCCCCGCCGGGCAGACGCCAAGGCCAGGGCTAAGACGCCGGCAGCGCGCAGAGGGGAGCACGTGCCCGATCCAGAGCACATGACCCAGCAGCTCCTCACGCTCTTCCGGGTGAGTACAGAGCTCCAGCGGGCGACCGACCTCGAGGAGCAGCTCAATCTGATCGCTCACGCGGTCGTCGATTCGCAGACCTACCGGCGGGCGATCATTTCGCTCTTCGACGAGGAATGGCGTGTCGTCAAGGTCGGATATGCTGGCCTCACGAAAGAGGACGTACGAAGTCATCAGAGCCGGCCACCCATGTCTCCTGAGCAGCGCGCCAGGACGTTTCGCCCCGAATATCGCATCAGCCAGTCCTACTACATCTCTCACACGACCGAACTCGCGCAGGAGATATCCGAGGACGCCGTCGAGAGCCATATGACAGAGAAGGATTTCATCGATTGGGACCCGAATGACCTCCTCTTCGTCCCCCTCACGAGCAGCGACGGGAAGATCATCGGAACACTCTCGGTGGATGACCCCTTCGATGGCCGACGCCCTACCGCCGAGTCCCTCCAGATCATCGAGCTCTTTGCGAGTATGGCCGGACGGATCGTGGAACGGTCGAAACTCCATGACGAGCTGAAACAGACGAAGCGCTATCTCGAAACGCTCATTCGGAGCTGCGTCGACATCATCGTCGCGACGGACGCCGAGGGGAGGATCACGCTCATTAACAAAGGTGCGGAGGAGGTATTCGGGTACAAAGAGGAAGAGGTACTGGGAAAGCCTGCCTCTATCTTCTACGCGAGTGAAGAGGAGGCGCGGAATGTGATGAGGAAGCTCAGGGGTCCCGAGTGCGGGGGGGTCGGCAGGCTGCGCAACTACGAAGCGCTCGCGGTGAGCAAGAGCGGCGAGCGCATCCCGATCAGTCTCTCCGTCACCATGCTCTACGATGACGAAGGCAACGAGAGCGGGACTGAGGGAATCTCCAAGGATCTGAGAGAGATCAAGAAGCTGGAGAAGGAGCTGATCCGCGCGGAGAAGCTCGCCACGCTCGCCAATGTCGCCACGACTCTGAGCCACGAGATCAACAACTTCCTCGAGGGGATCATCAGCGCGGGACAACTCTCCCTCTTCTCACTGGATCGAGAAGATGTGGTGAAGATGTACGAAGATCATGGCCTGAAGGAGGAGAGGGAGGAGAGGGTCGAGCAACTGGCCGCCATCAATGAGGAGGCGCTGAGGATCGGCGAGATTACGGAGCGGCTCCAGCTCATGGCCGAGACGGGCACGCTGAAGACGAAACCGTACCTCGACAAGATCACCATGGTCGACATCGACGAGACCTGCGTGACAGATGAGAGAGAACGCTATCGGATCCTCGTGGCAGACGATCGGCTGTACGTACGGAGGTTTCTCTCCCAATACCTGAGCTCCAAGGGACATCAGGTCGACACCGCATCCGACGGCCAGGAGACGATAGACAAGGCGAAGGCAACCCGCTACGACCTGGTCCTCAGCGACATCAAGATGCCCAAGAAGAACGGCTATGAGGTCTTCAGTGAAATCAAGGAATGTACGCCGGAAACAGAAGTGATCCTCATGACCGCCTACGGGTACGACCCGACTCATGCTCTGGTGAAATCGAGCAAAGAGGGACTCCGGGCTGTTCTGTACAAGCCGTTCGATATGAAGAAGATCGATACGGCGATCGCGCGAGCGATGGCCGCCCGCACATGTGAGACGTAGCCCGACTGAGGCCAGCCCGCCGGCAGGTGCCGCATCCGGAGGCCTGCATCTCGAGCCCCGGATCTCCGTTCCGGACCGGAAGCCCACATTCGGATCCCGGGCCGCCGATCTGCATTCCGGGTTCGTATCTGCTGACAGTGCGGCGAGGACCATAAGACCCTGCGGGCACACCATACCCAGCGCGATCGATATCCGAGTAGTAGAACGCTGCGAGGAGCATCCGCCAGCAAGGGATCGACATCTACCAGGGAGGGTGAGGCGATGTGGACAACTCTACTCCGATTCCTATTCACACTACCGCTGATCATGACGCTGGCCCTGGCTGTGACAGGCTGTGGCACGTCTGGCGAAGAGAGCGAATCTCAAGCGGAAGGCGAAGCTGAGCGGGCGGATCAGGCTCAGGAAGCCGCCGAGAAAGAGGCAGCGGCGGAAGCGGAAGAAGAAGCAAGCGAAGAGGAAGAGGTGACGCTGACGGGAGATGAGATCGCGACTATCGAGACCACCCTCGGCACAATCGTCCTCGAGTTCTATCCTGACGTGGCTCCCCTTCACGTCGAGAACTTCATCAAGCTCGCCAACAAGGGGTTCTATGACGGCCTCACCTTCCATCGCGTCATTTCAGGGTTCATGATCCAGGGCGGCGACCCGAGAGGCGACGGCAGGGGGAACGCAGGGTACACGATCCCCGCCGAGTTCAGCGAACGCAAGCACGTGACCGGCACGCTCGCCATGGCGAGGGGGCCGGATCCCAATAGTGCGAGTTGCCAGTTCTATATCTGCCTCGCGCCTCAGCCCGGCCTCGACGGCAAGTACACCGTCTTTGGCCAGGCGATCGAGGGACTCGACGTAGTACAGGCGATCGGAAAGGTCGAAACCGGACCTCGGGACAAACCCATCGAGCCCGTCTACATGGAGAAAGTCACGATATCACGCCGATCGGGAGATTCTGAGTAGCAACTACTGTTCCACAAGACGGCAGGGAGGGTCGCTGTCTGTGCCCACGATAACGCTCGATTGGGTCAAGGACCTCGCCTTTCTGGCCAGGGACGAGTCAGGCCACACCCTCGCCCTGGGAGGACCGCCTCCGGGAGGAGGTGAGGCGTTTGGGATCAAACCGGGCGTTCTGCCGCTCGTGGCCCTGGCAGGGTGCATGGCCTGGGACATAGTGAGTATCCTCACGAAGAAGCGACTCACGCTCGAGAAGCTCTCAATAACGGCGACGAGCAGACACGCCGAGGACTATCCGAAGCGCATGGAGCAGATCCTGGTGTCGATCGATGTGCGAGGAGACATCCCATCCCCGGCACTACGCCAGGCATTCGATCTCTCCCGGACTAAGTACTGCTCCGTCCTGGCGACGTTCCTCTCGCCGCCCGAGATCGATTTCCAACTCGTTCTCAATGACACTCCCGCATGAGAACTCACCCCAGTTCGGTGATCGGAGAGACTCCGGCGACAGAAGCTCAGGTTCCTCGTCGGATGACCCTAAACGAAGAGATGAACATCGAGCACTTCTTCGGCCCGCATGGTAAGCTGGCGGCGCGTCTACCACACTTCGAGTTCCGGCGCGAGCAGGTGGCGATGGCCAAGCGCATCGAGCGAACCCTCGCGACCGAAGGCCACTTGCTCGTCGAGGCGGGCACAGGGACCGGAAAGACGCTTGCCTATCTCGTACCTCTGGCGGACTGGGTCCTCGACGGAGATCGTCGAGCCATCGTCTCTACCTTCACAAAGGCCCTTCAGAGTCAACTCATCGACAAAGACCTACCGCAACTGGTAGATCGTCTCGATATCCCCATCCGTTATGCGCTCTGCCTGGGAGCGGCGAATTACCTGTGTACGAGGCGATTCCGCCAGTTCCTGCATCGGGGCAGCAAGGCGATTCCGGCCTCGAGCGACCTGATCTCGGCGATCGTCGAGTGGGAGGCGCGAACCCGGAGGGGATTGCGCTCCGAACTCGCGCTCGCCGAAGAGAACCGGATATGGAACGAGATATCGCGGTCGCCGGACGCCTGCCTCGGGTACCGCTGCCCCGAGGCTCACAACTGCTACTACCGCCACGCGCGGCAGGAGCAGGAAGATGCCCATATCTTAGTCGTCAACCACCACCTCTTCTTCGCCAATCTTGCATCGGGCGGGAATGTCCTCCCTCCCTTCAACGCTGTCGTCTTCGATGAGGCACACAATCTCGAAGACGTTGCCAGCGATCATTTCGGCTACCATCTCTCGAACCGGCAGATCGAACATCTTCTCAACTCGGTCCACAATCCGCGCACCCGCTCGGGCATCGTCGGGCTGCCGGACCTGTTCGAGCCCGAGGCTGTGCGGCAGATCAGAGCCCGCGTACGTGAGGCCCGGGCTGCATCACATCGGTTTTTCGGGGAAATACTCATGACGTGGGGCGAAGGGCCTTCAGCGGTCCGCATCCGAGAGACGGGAGCGTTGGGTGGCGGGCTCCAGGAGCCCCTGACCAAACTCGCGAGCGCACTCACCGAGGCATCGTTATCGATTGAGGACGAGATGGAGCGGATCGAGGTCGAGGGCCTTGCCGCGAGAGCGAACGCAGCGGCAGTCTCTATCGCATCGTTCCTCGAACTTCATCTCGAGGGGCACGTCCACTGGATCTCGATCGGCGAGGGGAGAGATGACCAGGAGGTCGCCCTGCATGCCGCTCCGGTCGAAGTTGCCAGCCACCTCCGCCGCGAGGTCTTCGAACCTATCCACCCCGTGGCCATGACGTCAGCCACTCTGACGGTAGATTCCCGCTTCGATTATCTCAGGTATCGTCTCGGTTTCGACGATGCCGATGAACTCCTCCTCCCATCACCATTCGACACAGAGAACAACGTCCTCCTCTATCTTCCTCCGTGCGCCCCGGACCCGCGGAGAGAACCGAACGCCTTCGTCGACTCCGTTGCTCTGGAGACGAAACTCTTGCTCGACGCGAGCAGGGGACGAGCCTTCGTGCTGTTCACGAGCTATGAGATGATGCGCCGTGTCAGCGGGCTTGTCAATTCACTGGGGTCGAAACATACACTCCTCCAGCAGGGAGAGCTTCCCCGCGAGCAGCTGCTCGACCGCTTCCGCCAGGATCTGCACTCCACCCTGTTCGGCGTCCACTCATTCTGGCAGGGAGTGGACGTACCCGGGGAGGCGCTCCAGTGCGTTATCATCGTCAAGCTGCCGTTCGATGTACCGACTGATCCTGTCACCGAGGCGAGGATGGAGGCGCTCGCAGACGCCGGCTTCGACCCGTTCAGCAGCTATCTGTTGCCGGGAGCAATTATGATGCTCCGCCAGGGCGTGGGAAGGCTCATCAGGACGATGGAGGACAGAGGGGTCATCGCCATCCTCGATCCTCGCGTGAAGACGATGTCGTATGGCAGGTACTTTCTCAACTCGCTCCCCCCGTGCCCGGTGACTGAGTCGAGAGACGATATCGATCGCTTTTTCATGCAGATTCCAATCGCAGATTGAGACAATGAGAATGAAGACGGAACACGCTACCGAACTATCAATTGTCTTCCCGGGCGAGGGCGATCACCTCCCCTGCGTGCCCTCGACATTCGTGATCGGGTCCGCCCCGCCGGGCGCAAACGTCGTCGTCAACGGCCTCCCCGCCCGCGTGCATCAAGATGGCGGGTTCATCGTCTCAATCCCGATCGAACCCGGCCGATTCGCGATCTCCTGCACGGCGACCCTCTCGGGAAGGCGCCTCGAGCAGACCGTCACGGTTCAGGTTGCAGGAAAGCGGGAGCCCGGCCCCTCGGAAGAGTGCTGGCTCGACGAAGGGAGCGTGCAGCCATCGACCGACCGCGCGCTTCGCCCAGGGGATAGGCTCACGGTCACGTGCCGCGGCACGCCGGGTGCCGGGGCACACTTCACTATTGAGCAACTTGTCGACGGCGCCCCGATGGCCGAGATGCCACAAGGTCTTCCCCGACCAGCTGACTCGCCGCCCCCGTTTGTCTTCGGGGCAGATCTCTCTCCGTTCGCTGAAGGGGAACCCGGGTTGTATGTGGGAACCTACATCATAGGACCGGATGATCGAGTACGAGACGGCCGGATTACCGTCTCCCTGAGGGGCGAGAAGGGTTCCCGCGCCGAGGCCGAGGCGCGGGGCCGACTGACCGTCACCTCTCCCCCCATCCCCGAACTGGCGGAGACGCAGAGCCCTCAGACGGTCGTCCGCACCGGGCCCGGCATGGGCTATGGGGCGATCCTCCCGTCGGGAGTCATCGTCGAAATCACTGGAAAGGTTGGCAACGAGTGTCGTGTCGCACTCTCCGGAACATGCCAGGGGTGGGTCGACGAGCGTTCGCTCACGGCACTCCCGGCCGGCACGCCGGCAGTAATGAATCAAATCGCCGCCATCAGGACAACGTCAACACCCGAGGGGGCTGCCGTGGCGATCCCGATGGACCGCCCCTATGCTGTTCTGGTCGCCGAGCGCACCGACCGACGAATTCTCCACCTCACCATCTCCCGGGCGGTGGCTCATCTCGACTGGGCGAGGTACGGACCAGAAGAACATCTCGTCGGGGAGATCATATGGCAGCAGGTCGATCCTCAGACGCTGGAGGTCGAACTCTTCCTCGAGGAGGCCATCTGGGGATATCGCGCCGCGTACGAGGACCCGGGTTTCATCCTCCACCTGAGGGCTGCGCCCCCCATAGACGCAGCGCGTCCGCTTCTGGGAAGAAAGCTCGCCATCGATGCAGGTCATTCACCCGAACCGGGTGCCGTCGGCCCGCTCGGCACGCTAGAGAAGGACGTGAATCTGGCGATCGCTCGATCGCTCGATCAGATGTGCCGTGAGCGGGGGGCGTCCACGACGATGATCCGCACGGGAGACGAGGCCGTGCCCCTCACCCGCAGACCAGAGATCGCGCGGGAAGCCGGTGCGGAGATCCTCGTCAGCATTCACAACAACAGCGTGCCGCCAGGGGTCGATCCCGAGCGCCACAACGGCTTCAGCACCTACTACTGGCATCCGCACAGCCTGGCGCTCGCGCGCTCGATCCACGGGCGCTTCGCCGGGATGCTCGGCCTTCCGGACTTCGGCCTGTACCGGGCCAACCTGGCGATGTGTCGCCCAGCCGACATGATCGCCGTCCTCGTCGAACCGGCGTTCATGATCGTACCGGAGCAAGAGGCGCTGCTCCGTACCGCCGAGTTCCAGCAGCGCTGCGCCCGCGCCGTCTGCGAGGGGCTGGAGGCATTCCTCATCTCAGAGCTGGAGCGCACGTCCTGATAACGTCTAGAGATAGCCGCGCCGCCGATCCCCCCCGCACCCGAATGCCGGCCGCGGGAACATTCCTTCTGCGAGATAGTATACTGATGTGGGAGCCGCTCTCCGATGCAGTCGTCGCATGAGGAAGATCGAGAACTCGTCATAAAGGCCAAGCAGGGGGATGAGAAGGCATTCGAGCTCCTCGTGAAGAGGTATATGCGGCGTGCCTACTTCATGGCCCTCGGCCTGGTTGGCAATCACGAGGATGCACTCGATCTCTCACAGGAGGCATTTGTCAAGTGCTACCGTGCACTGAGTCGGTACGACGAACGGTTCACCTTCTACGCCTGGTTCTATACAATTCTGCGCAATCACGTACTCACGTTCCTCCGTAAGAGGAAGCGCCACCGCCGGACGTTCGTCGACGTGTCAGAGGAAGTCCTTGAATGGCGGGATCCTGATGGCCAGACCCCCGAATCCTCACTGGAGCGAGAGGAGTTCAGCAAGGAAGTGTGGCGGGCCATCATGGAGCTCGATCCCGAGCATCGCGAGATCATCGTACTGAGCCACTTCGAGAACCTCCAGTACGAGGAGATCGCCGCGCTGCTCGGCTGTCCTATGGGAACTGTCAAGTCGCGCCTCTATCGCGCCCGTGCGGCGTTGAAGGAGAAGCTGACCGCTCGTCTTTAGTTCAGTGAGAAGAGCCCATGCCCTGCGACGACTACAAGCTGCTCATAATGAGCCTTCTCGATGGTGAGATCGGACCCGACGAACGTGTGCGGCTCGAAGACCATATCAGGGAATGTCCGGCCTGTGCCCGCGAGCTGGAGGAGTTCAGGAAGCTGAAGGGGGTGACGGATCAGATGAAATTCGTAGAACCAGAAGACGAAGTGTGGGAGCGCTACTGGGCGAATGTGTACAACCGTCTGGAACGGGGAGTAGCCTGGATACTCACTTCCATAGGAACGATCCTCGTCCTCATCTACGCCGCCTTCAGATTCGTGGACCAGTTCGTTCGCGACCCACAGGTCAGTCTCCTGCTCAAAGTCGCCGTCGTCGCATTGCTCATAGGAGTTGTCGTCCTGTTCGTCTCGGTCGCGCGCGAGCGGATCTTCATATGGCGGAAGGACAAGTACAGGGGGGTGATTCGATGATCCTTGTGACTTCGGATGAAGTGCCCGGCAGGAAGATAGTCAAGACCCTGGGGCTGGTTAGAGGAAACACCATTCGTGCCAGGCACGTCGGCAAGGACCTGCTTGCCGTCCTCAGGGGTCTCGTAGGCGGTGAGATTACGGATTATACGAAGATGATCGCCGAGTCACGGGAGCAGGCCATCGACCGTCTCGTCGACGAGGCCAAGTCGCTCGGGGCGAATGCCGTGGTGGGGCTCCGCTTCACGACCGCTAGCATGATGCAGGGGGCAGCTGAGCTCCTCGCCTACGGAACTGCGGTTGTGATCGAGTAACGAGCTCCAACTCTGCCGGAGCCCGCTGACACACAGTCGTCGAGGTGACCCGACCCTTCACTCTCCCTGCTGGTCAATCGTCTCGAGCGCACGCTCGATACGCGAGCGGACAAGGGGATGAGTCTCATCCACATGAGCGGCGCGAAGCGCGCCGCCGAGATCCTTCCCGCCCATTGAGCCCAGGGCATCGGCTGCCCAGGCACGCAGCGCCCACTCCCTCCTCCCGAGCATCTCGACGAGCAGATCGGTGGCCCGCCCATCTCCTATCTCCCCGAGCGCCATGATCGCCAGCCCGGCAGCAGCCAGGTCGTCACCCCTGGCCACCTCGGAAAGCGGCCCGACAGCCGCACCCCCCATCTCGCCAAGCGCCTTTGCGGCGGAGGTCCGCACCCCGTAGCTCTCATCCTCCAGCCTGTGAACAAGCGGAATCACAGCCTGCTCGAGCACGGCTCTGCGACTGACAATCTCGTAAGGCGCAGCCAGGGTGTCGGACCCGAGCTCGATAGCGATGCGCCCCAGCCCCTGGACTGCCGCACGCCGCACCTCCGGATCCCTGTCGCCAAGTGCCTCGATCAGCGCACGCGTTGCCCTGCGGCCGCCGATCGAGCCGAGCGCCTCCGCGGCTGAGCGACGCGCCGACCACCGGCGGTCGCGGATGGACGTGCGTATGAGTGCTTCGGTCGCGCGCTCATCGCCGATCGAGCCGAGCGCCCTGGCGGCGATGCTCCTCGTCGTAGAGTCCTCGGACCGGGCCAGGGCGATGAGCAGGCGCGGCACCGCCCGCTCGCCGTACCGCACGAGCGTGGTCTCGATGCCGCGCTGGATGATCCAGTAGTTGCCTGCGATCGCCTCGATGAGCGGCGCGACTGCCTCCTCCCCCAGTCCGACGATCCCCTTTTCGAGAACAATCTGTTGCCGGTTCTGGTACAGCGAGAGGTGCTCGATGAGAACGGGGAGCGCCTCCATACCGAACTCAGTCAGACCGGCCGCGAGCTCGTCCTGACCCTCCTCTGTCTCAGCCTCAGCGGCCTGCCCGAGCAGCTCTTCGACGACCGAGGACCTCACCACTTCGGCCCAGGTCACTGAGCGCCACGCGGCAGGTACACAAAGGAGCGCCACGAACAAGGATCGCCAGAGGTTCTCCCGCATCCAATGCCTCTCCGTTGAAACACCCGGCTGTTCAGACGCAGAAGCGCAACCCTGACCTTCGTCCTTCATGATTCCGAACCTGCGTCTCGAACCCGATCCATATTCTAGTTCTGTGCTGTGGAGTAGGTCAAGGGAATACCGAGGCTATCCCGCAGAATCGGGGACGATGCCTTTCGCAGCCGCGAATAGGTTCGTCCTCGATCCCCTGTTCTCTTCCACCCCATCGTGCCGATATCTCCAGGCGAACGAGCGTCCACACGACCTTCAATGGCAACCAACGTCGCCATTCACGTGCTGGTCAGAATAACGCTCAATGGTGCCTCCTGTACCTGCTGGCACCAGCCTAGACCGTCACCGCTCCCACCAGCGTCCCTGAACGCGATGCACGAGACAACCTTCAATCCCTACCAACGTCCCTGTAAGGGGGCATTGACAGAGCCCCTCTCGTTGGTGTATCATCGTTGCACAGAGGGAAGGTAAGCGCACTGAACCAGTTGGGAGGAGGAGTATCATGTTGTGGGTGCAGTGTGGAATGATCGGATGGCTGCTCTTTGCCACGGGCTCGGCCGTCGACATCACGCCGGCCTATGACCTCGCCACAGGTACCGTGAGGCTCGAGATGGCAGAGGGATCGAGGGAAGCAGATTGCGTTGGCGCCCGGACAACTATCGAGGGAGATCCGGCTGGGTTCGATCCCATCCTGGCGATCGATGAACTCTCCTGGTGGGTCTTCTCTCCCGACGTCCGCGTCAACGACATACCGGCCGGCACACATCTCTGGCCGGAGCTTGCGATCGGCCCGGAAGGCTGGCTCAACGTCGTCTGGATGGACGACCGAACCGGCCAGCACCATATCTACTTCTCTCAATCGACAGATGGCGGATTGACCTGGTCTGCCAGCGAGTTGGTCGATGACCGAACGACCGGAACATACTCGCGCTTCCCTTCGGTCGCCGTCGACGCAGACGGAAATGTCTATGCAGCGTGGGAGGACGATCGGCTCGGCGTCTGGGATGTCTACTCCTCGCGCCGCATCCTCCAGGGGGGCGAGTGGGTGTGGACGCCGGACGTAAAGGTCAACACGGCAGGCTCGAGCACCAGCCCCTCCGACTACATGCGTGCTTCAATCGCCGCCAATGGACAGGAGCGGGTCTACGTCTCCTGGACCGACTGGCGGGAAGGGGTCTATCATCAAGTCTACTTCGCCCGCTCCACGGACGGCGGTGCGACCTGGTCGGAGAACGTGCGCGTTAGCGACGAAACCGGGAACAATCCGGTGGCGGGAGAGTCATGCCTGTGGGCCAGTCCGGACGATCTCGACGACCTGTACTGCACCTGGAACGACTGGCGGGAGCCCGGTCCGTCGCGTTTTCCCGAGGTCTACTTCGCTCGCTCCACGGATGCGGGAGATTCCTGGACACCGAATGTCAGAGTGAATGATATCAGCGCCTACTATCAGCAGGTTGCATCGCGCGTCATCGGGGTAGATGAGACGGGGAGAATCTTGATCGCCTGGTACAACGATGATTTTGCAGGGCCGACTGAGGTGCGGGTAAGCGCCTCTACGGACGGGGGACTCAGCTTCGGGCCGAGCAGCCAGGCGAACGACGCCGAGCAGGGCGTCGGCACATATCCCAGCCTCTTCTACTCTCGGGACGGAGTCGCATGCGCCTCGTGGATGGACTACAGAAACGGCGACTGGGATATCTATCTCTCTTCCTCGACCGATGGCGGACTCAGCTGGACCGTCCCCGACTCACGGGTGGACGACGATACGACCGGTTCCGCCGCCTACAATCCAATCGTCGCCCTCATCTCTCCGGATGCCCCACATGTCGTCTGGCAGGACTATCGCCGCTGGGGAGGTTACGACATCTATGCCTCGCGCGGGGAACGCCGGATTGGCGTCTGCGTGGAGCTCGTCCCGACCGGGCCGACGCTCCTGCCTCCCGGCGACACCATTCGCTGCACGATCACGGTTGCGAACTTCCATGCGTCGCCTGTCACCGGCGACTTCTGGCTGATGGTGAGACCTTCGGGCGGCCCCGAGCGCCTGATCCCGGCCGGGCTCATCAACGTACCCAACAACCCGATCCACGGAGGGCTCGAGTCGGGCGAGATCATCGCCTACGACTGTGAGATCAACATCCCGCTAGCGACGCAAGAGGGAACGTATGCGATCATCGGGAGAGTGGGTATCTACCCGGGAGTCATCGCCGACGAGTCCTCGTTTGAGATCCATGTGATATGAGAAGCCTGTTAGAGTCTGCTTTCGAGGATCGAAGGCACTGATACGATGCCGCCAATCCGGAAGTCGGCTTCAGGGCATTCACCGCTTCCCAGCCAGATCGTTATCATCCCCACTGCCTTCGCTCCTGTCACGTCCTCAACCTTCGGGGACGTACCTGCGTTTTCAAGGTTATTCACGCCTCCGGGGACGTACCTGGGTTTTGAGGGTTATTCACCTTTGTGGCTGGGCCCCCACGCCTTCTCTCCTCGTTTCCGCTTTCCGTACCGCTGCCAGAAACAGGACATTAACCTTCATTTCCTGTTTGCCGGGTACGTCCCGGCGAACGAAACGTAATAACCTTCATTTCCCAGGTACGTCCCCGAGAACGAGACCCGCAGTCGGGGGCTGCGAACGCAGTAACTTTCAGAACCTACCAATGTCCTCTGGGGGTCGCCCCCAGTAACCTTCTGAACCTACCAATGTCCTCTGGGGGTCGTTCACAGTAACCTTCTGAACCTACCAACGTCCCCGGGGGATCGTCGCAGTAACCTTCTGAACCTACCAACGTCCCCGGGGGCTAGAGTTCAGGTTCGAGGATCGAGGGCACTGATCCGATGTCGTCGATCTGGTGGTCGGCTTCAGGGCATTCGCCGCTTCCCAGCCAGATCGTCATCATCCCCACTGCCTTCGCTCCCATCATGTCTTTTTCCCTGGAATCCCCCACGTAGACTGCTTCGCCCCCGCTGCATCCCGCCTGCTCCAGCGCGGCGAGAAAGATCTTCGGGTTCGGCTTACCCACCCCCACTGCCTCCGACGTTGTGATCGAATCGAATAGTCCGGTGATCCCGAAGGTGTCCATCTGGAAGTAGAGATAGTCGTCGTCGATGTCAGAGATGAGTCCGAGGTGGACGTCCCGAGCCTTCACCCAATCGAGTGTGCGTCGGGCGGCAGGAAACAGAGACGCATGCTCGCGGTGCGTGTCGAAATAGGTCTTCCAGAACCAATCCCAATCCCAGGTCTCCAGATCGGCCCCGAACCGCTCGCCGAGAAGCGCGGGTAACGTCTCCTCCACGAGCTGCCGTGTCGTGACCCACCGCCGGGGCCGGATCGAGGCCCGAGGAAAGATCACCCCCTCGAAGAGAACGAGCAATTCGTCAGCACTGATGGAGAGCCCAAGCGACTCCGCCACTTCCCGCATGAGTTCTCGATGTGCCGTACGATCGCTCTCACCATCCATAAGAGTGGCGCCGAAATCGAAGAAGACCGCCTTGATCATGGCCGCCCTTCCCTCTTGGCTGTGGAGGTTCAACGGGATCGAAAAACGAGCTACTCGAGCCCTGGCCGCAGAGATCCCGGCTGCGACTCGTCCGCATGGCCGGACGCTCGCGCCGAATGGCCGGCCACCAAGCGAAAATAGTCCTGGCTCATCCGCGCGGGCCGGTCTCACACCCTGACCTGTCACCGCGGCCCACGTAGGGCAGGAAATGTTCGAAAAGGTATTGCGTTTTCACCGCTCGAACTACATAATATCACGAAGAGTGATTTTCCTGGTATGCTTGACTATCGGCGAGCGGGGTTCTTCCGGACTGTCCTGCTGCAACAAGGATAGAGTCCAGGCAGTCGGATTACTTCATGAGAGGACATCCCATCCGTGCCGATCAAGGAGAAAATCCTCATCGTCGACGATGACCCGCTAGTCCGCACCTCGCTGCGGGACATCTTAGAATCATGGGAATACGCGGTCTCAGAGGCCAAGGACGGCAATGATGCATTCAACCGCGTGCTCATCGATGAACCAGATCTCATCCTTCTCGACGTCAACATGCCGAAACTGGACGGCCTGGAACTCTGCCGCAAACTCAAGCAGAATCCATTCCGATCGAATATCCCGATCATCTTCATCAGCGGCCGAGACAGCACTGAGGATACCATCCGCGGCCTCGAACTCGGCGCTGAAGACTACATCTCGAAGTTCTTCGATCCGGAGGAGCTGAAATGGAGAGTGAAGGCAAGGCTGCGTGAGGCGAGACAGCACATCGGCGCCAATCCCCTCACGAAGCTGCCCGGCAACCTGGCCATCGAAGAGGAGATCAAGAACCGGATCCTGGCAAAAAGGACATTCGCGATCTGTTACGTCGATCTCGACAACTTCAAAGGCTACAATGACGTTTATGGATACGCCGCAGGAGACGAGGTCATCCAGCTTGTCGCGCGGATTCTGAAGAACCTCGTGATCCACTCGGGCGACGAGGATGCGTTCATCGGACACGTTGGTGGCGACGATTTCATGATAATCGCCGACCCCGGATCGATCGAGGACGTGTGTCAGAAGATCATCAAGAGGTTCGACGGTGCGATAGGGGTACACTACAAAGAGGGGGATCGCGAGAGAGGATACATCCTATCAGAAGACAGAACGGGCAAAGGCGTGAAATTCCCCATTATGACGATCTCTCTCTCCGTGACGACAAACGTTCATCGCAACTTCACCAGCCACCTCCAGGTAGCAGAGATCCTGACAGAGATCAAACACCGCCTGAAGCAGATGCGGGGCAGCAACTATCTCATCGACCAGCGGAGAGACACCACCTGAGCCCGGTCTTCTCAGCTCTCCTCTACTATCTCCACAGGACAGATGGCGAGCTCCCTGACCTGATTCACCGCCGATCCGAACAGAAGACGTGAGAGCTGCGAGCGCTCGGCGCGCATGAGAATTATAAGGTCCGCCCCCACTTCTTCCATCGTGCGGAGGGTCTCCTCAGCGAAATTCCCCTCGACCAGTTCAGTCCTGAGGCGAATGCCTCGCTCGCCTGCCGCCGAGGCGATCGCCTCCAGCCTTCGGCGGCCCCGTGCGGCATAGTCCTTCAAGATCGTCCCCTCGAGATCCCGTCCGACCTTTTCCCCCACGAACCCCGCATCCATAAGCTGCCCGAAGAGAGACGCCGCGATGTTTCGATCCACCACGAAGAGACTCACCAGTTCAGCATCCGCCTCTGCCGCTCGCGAAAGGGCGTACTCCACCCCGTGCTTCGATTCTCGAGTCGTTGACAAGGCGAGCAAGATCGTCATCAGCCTGCTCCTCTTCTAGAACGCCGCTGCGCCTCACCCCTGCATCTGCGCTGCTCGATTCCCCGGGCCCCGCTGCCTCGCCAGCGGCACGACCCCTGTACGAGGTGGTACAACATCCTCTCCCGATCCATCCCCTCTCTCACATCGTCTCCTCACAGGCGGACCCCGATGAGCGGCCAATAGAGTTTCACCATGAGGAGAAATGCTATCCACGAGGCGACGTTCAGCACGAATCCGGCCTTCAGCGCCTCTCTCAACCCGTAGTACCCGGATGAATAACAGATTGCATTCGGAGGAGTACCCATAGGAAGGCTGAAGGCCAGACCTGACGGAATCGCCACTGCATAAACCATCAACACAGGATGGACTCCATAGACCTCCCCCAAGCTGAACCCGATCGGGAGCAGCACGGCGACCGCGGCAGCGTTCGATATCCCCTCCGTCAATACCTTCGCGACCAGCGATATGGCCACCACGAGCATGAACGGCGTCAGTTCGTAGCGAGTGAGAAGGGAGACGACCAGCCACTGCGCAGCACCCGTTTCAGTGAGCGCAGTCGCCACCGCGATGGCTCCCCCGTACATCAGGATGACTCCCCAGTTGACGTAGTCCTCGATGTCGTTCCAGCGAACAAGATTCAGGACAAAGAGAGAGACAGCTCCGAGTACAGCGATATTGGCCAGACCGACAGTGTGTGAGAGGCCTATCCAGCAGCATATGGTCCCCCCCACGACTACGCCAACCCAGCGCTCCGGCCACGAGACTTTCCCCAAGTCATCGATGGCGGCGCGAAGCGCATCCCGCGCGCGGCTGATGTCCGCGACATCGATGCGGAAGAAGAACCGGATTACGCCGTAGGCACAGCAGAGCATCACCACCGTTATCGGGACAGCCGCCACCATCCATTCCCCGAAACCCAGCCGGAGGTGGTGGTGCTGCCAGAGAATTCCGATCGCGAGCGGATTACGGGCGCCGCCGAGCAGCGTGGCCACACCGCCGATGATCGATCCCCACGCCAGCGAGAAAAAGAGCGCCTTGCCATAGCTCGAACGACCCGGTTCGAGTCCGAGGCTTCTCGCGATTTGTAAAATTATCGGAAACATGAGGGCGGCAACCGCATGGGCCGGCATCCAGAAGGCGAGAAAGGCGCTGGAGGCGAGCACTCCCAGGAGCAGGTGCTCCGGATTCCCTCCGAACCGCGAGAGGAAGATGAGGGCAATTCGTGTGCTGAGGCCGGACTTGAGCAGGGCGGCTGCGAGGATGAAGGCCCCCATGATGAAGAAGACGGCCTCGTTACCGAACAGCGCGAATGCCTCGCCGGGATCCATCACCTTCATGATCGGGAGGAGCGCGATAGCGAGGAAGCTCGTAACGGCCAGCGGGAAAGCGTGTGTTACCCAGAGGATGATGCACATGGCGAAGATCGCCAGTGCTTTCTGTCCCTGCTGAGTGAGGCCGTCCGGCGCCGGCGCCGTGCTGATGAGTATGAGTACGCCGAATGAAACGGCGAGGGTGAAGAGCCTCCAGTTCCGCCGACGCGCCATTAGCAGACGAGCCGCGGTGCTTCGCCACTCACCTCCGCTACCCCGGATCGGGCTCACTCCCTCGGCCTCGTGTAGATGGTCCACAGATCGCCCTGCTCGGACTCGCCGCAGGAATCACATTCCTCCGGCAGATCGCCACGATCGAACGATTCGACGCGCACCTCGAAGCCAAGAGACTCGTACAGGGCAGCCCACTCCCGGTACCGTGGCCCCCTGGCCACGAACCGCTTGGTCCACCCGCCCCGATCGCCGCCCGCGTCTCGGGGAATCGAACTGCTGCATCCTCCATCCTGAGTAGCCATCTGCAACTTCCCCGTTTTTTCGATTGTCTGCCTCATGTGCCGGTCGGGCCCGTGGAACCTGATGCGCATGTTACAACAGCCGACAGGCTTGAGTCAACCGTTAAGACGAATCCCCGATCTCCGGAATCTGGTCTCGGCATCTTCAGAATCGGCTTCTGCCGAGTGATCGGGAGTTGACAGGTGAGCCCGCCTGTGGCAGAATTCTTAGCGCCACACCTCTACCAGGGATATCTCCAAACAGGGGAGGGTACCATGCACACCATCTGTCACGTCGAAATACCCGTTGCTGACCTGGACAAGGCAAAGGAGTTCTATTCAGCGCTCTTCGGCTGGAAGATGGAGCCGTACGGCTCCGATTACATCATGTTCCAGACTGAGAAGGAACCGGGAGGGGGGCTGCAGAAGCCGGGGCCGAACACACCCCAGAACATCATTTTCTACGTTCTCGTCGAGGAGATCACGGCAGCGCTGGAGAAGGCGAAGGGACTCGGAGCAACCATCGTGCAGGAGAAGACCGAAATCCCCAACATGGGGTGGTTCGGAATCTTCGCCGACATGAGCGGCAATGCCATAGGTCTGTTTCAGGGGAAATAGCGACGGCGCACATCGATGCCGAGTGAAACAGCAGACGCCCTGCCGGGTCGCGGCACTATGAGACCCGGCAGGGCGATCGTATTGGCTGTCGGCCGCTTCCGCAAGGCCGGGGGCAGACTGCGGCGTCACGTTCGGGCGTCGCCCCTACTTGATGACTACGAACCTCCCGAGCTGGTTGTCCCCGTTCTCGTATTCGACCGAAAAGATATAGATCCCGGAGACGACCGCCTGGAAGTCGCGCGATATGATATTCCACGGCTCGGTAGACTCTGTCGCCACCGGGTGCCCGCTCGGATGCCGTATCTCGTCCACAAGGTCACCGCCCATGCTGAAGATCCGTATCGTGCACCGCGGCGGCAGCCCACAGAAGTCAAGCCGCCTGGAATGCTCTGACCACCCGGCTCGATTCCAGTTCTCCCAGCGAATCGAATTGTAGTCCTCCGAATCCTTGTACGGATTGGGCACTACCCAGACGCGATCATCCACGCCCGTACCGGCCTCGGGATGCGCCACCGCCCGGACGTGAGATGCGCTGGGAGCCGACTCGATCGGCTCCACCTGCACAGGAGCAAACCACTGCCCGCCGCGCCGGAACCCGAAGTCGAATGCGGTCACCGAATAGTATCCAGGAAGGCCGTTCAGCACAGGCTCATCGACGAACATGTAGTCGCAGGCCGGATATTCGGATGCCAGCTCTTCACTCACCGGCGGCGGAGGCCAATCATCGTGGCCCATTCCGAGGTTCAGACTGTCCGCAGGGATCGTATCCCCGTGCCACACCCAGCTCCCGTCCCGCAGCGGCAGATCATACTGGGCCAGCCGCGAATAGCCCGCTATCTCCGCAGTGGCGCTGCTGTAGGAGCGGTACAGCCGGTACCCCTCGAAATCCTTGATACCTGTCACCGCATCTATCGCCGTTTCCGACAGATCTCCATCCCACAGTATCGTCACCCTGCCATCGCCAGGCACCACCGTCACGGATGGTGCAGGCGGCGGGCCTGGGGCGAGAAAATCGGGCACACGATCTCCGGTGAGCCAGGCCGTATCCCCGAACGCACTGACGACGTAGTCACCGCGATATCCATCCTGATCGGTATCCAGCCCGGGATTGTCGTAGACCGTATACGCCCAGCTCGCGTTCACCGCCAGATCGCTGAAGTCATAGTGCCCCTCATAGTCGGTCGGACCGTTGGGGATCGCGGCATCGACGTGGAACGCCTCACCGGCGACATACGCCAGGTAGATGGGGATCGAGTCCCCGGGGGCACAATACCACTGCGTCGGATCGTTCGGATCCCTCCAGGGAGGAAAGACGGGTCCGCACGAGAGAACATACCTCGCATCAGCGGGCGCGGCGCACAGACCGTTCACAGGATCGAGCTGGTCCGGATCGATATACCCGTTGGTGAGGAGGATATACTTCAGCTCATCAGTATCCGGCTCGCCCAAGACATCGTCGGGGTTTTCCGGGTCAGTCGGGGCGCACACTTCGGGCGGAGCCCATCCGTTCGGCGGATAGTACCACCAGTTGTACGCAATCCTCACATTAGGGTTGGGTGTCTGGATCAGTCGAGTCCCGAATACACCGGGAGTGGGCCAGCCGTCAGGTGCCGAGAACCCGTTTGCATCGGCTGCCCAGGCCACGTCGATGCGATCGGCCGGAGACTGCACCTTCGCCGTCCCGCCCACATCGATCCCGTCGGGGTAGAACCATGAGTAATACGTCGTTCCCTCGGGCCAGAGCGTATCGCCCGGATCTCGCCAGCGGCGAAATCCGGTCACGTCATCCCAGGCCTTGTCCCAATACTCTCCACAGTGGCCGCAGTCGGCATCGAGGAACAACCCCACGTAGATGTCGCGCAATGTGTCCTCGCCCACGTTCTTCAGCGAGAGGTCGAAAATGATGAAATCCCGCGCGTGGGAGTAACTCCAGGCAAAGCTCCGCTGCGTGACCTCTATCCCGAGCGGCTCGTGGTCCGGCCCGATGAACGCGGGCCAGGTAGCGCTCGTGGCAGTATCGCTGTAGAAGGCGATGAAGTCCTGTTCGGAGACGGCCAGGGGGCTGTAGTAGGGCGAGGACTCACGGGTCGACCGTTCGGTGATCACATCTTTGTGGTCATCGATCCCGTCGAGAGGGCCGGGGTAGAACTCGTAGTGGGGACCGGCCCACCCCTCGCATCCGGTCGATACGAGTGTATCCCCCTCCTCGTTGATCGCCCCCACCCACAAGCCGCCCCAGAAGAGATAGCAGGTGTTGGAGTAGGCGGGAAACGTGCATCCGGAGAAATTGAGGTCGTATTCGGTGCCGAAGAACCCCCAGTTTGTGATGGTGAGCCAGAGCTCGCCCACATCATGATCCCTCCTCTCAGTATTGGGGAACGGGGTATCCAGAGCTCCCCGGGGGTCGGCTGATGGGGCGATCTCACTTCTTCTCTCGGCCGCTGGCATCGCCCCTGCCGGGATTCCTCTCACGCAGAGCGCTGCCAGCACCAGAAGCACTACACTCAACTTGCACATGTCTCTACCCTCCACCTCAAGAGTTACCACCAAGTGACATGGACTGTACGGCACACCATACCCTACCACAATCCTCCCTGTACGTCAAGTGCCGATAAGAGAGCCTCGATCCCTCACTGAGGGGTGGATTTTGCATAGAAGAACCTCGCGCTTGCGGCCAAAACTCTTTACCTGCGAGCTGATAGCTATGTCAGGGCGAAATTTCTTTGAATACGAGGTACGAACGACAAATTGTCAATGAAGATCCGAAATGTCCGGTTCCTGGCCACATAGAGATGTCCGGCTTTCACCAGAATAGAAATGTCGTGCTTTGCTCGGGCGCAGGCAGCTCTCTCGCATTGCTGCCGTCTCTCCAGCCACGAGGATGGATTGTGGCAGGTCCTCCAGGCCGGGTGAGCCTAGCTCGCTTCGCACTCTATCCGATCACCCGGTCCATCCCAAGAAGACGGAACCAATTTACACAAGATTTCGGACTTGACGTTCATACTCCTTCGTGAGGCATCGGAGGTTCGCCCGCCAAGGGACTGATGAAAGGAAGGAGTACGCTCCACAGACCGTATAAGGCAACTCCTCCTGCGCCATGTATCACGCAGAGGCCGCGCCTGTACAGCCGACTGCCCCATCTGACCGGACGTCTCACCGTGAATCCGGCCGGCGATTATTGATGGACTGGTGACGCATTGGCTGATTGGGGATCATATCTTGAAGGTGTGGTTCCGGCTAGAAGAGGCGGATCCCGTTGATGAGGAGTTCGAAAGCGCATCCCAGGAAGTCTGCAGCCCGGCGGGCGATTACCATTCGCGAGAGGAAAATCTCGAAGTACTCCATCACCGGCGATATGTCCGTGTCGATCGTCACCTCCAGAGTGAGAGCGCGCCGCTCGCCATCCACTCTCAAGAATGAGTTCTGGGCAGCGTAATTGACGCGGTCGTGTATGTCGAATTTTATGAGCTCGGGGTTTCTCACCCGGGTCTTGTGTACATCAGACTTGTCGGCGAGGATGAGCGCGGCGGCTATGTCGCTCACCGGATTGCCGTCCTGTTCATGGTGATTGCCGATCGCAGCCATGATTCCCGTGTATTCATCCGGCGACATGCCCATGTCCGCGAGGATCGACTGGGCGATGATCGCACCCGTCTGGGCGTGGTCGACCCGGCTGACGACATTCCCGATGTCGTGGAGGTAGCCCGCAATGGCCGCGAGCTGCGCCTCCCGTTCCGTCCGCTCGAGGCGGGACAACACGTTATAGGCGATGTGCGCCACGAGATCGGCATGACGTGGTCCGTGCTCGGTATACCCGATGACGCCCAGCTGCTCGTCGGCCCGCTTGAGGTAGGCGCCCACCAGTTCATTCTTCTTGATATCTTCCAGAGTTACCATCTGTTGACTCCTGACTCCCCTATCCGCTGCCGCGACCCACACTCCCTTCCACCGATGCGTCAACAGCAGCAAATCCTCGATTGATTAAGTGGGCATTTTGCGGGAACCGACCAGCAGTCTGGCCCGACAGGCACTGAAGCTCCGCATACGCCGCAGCGGCTCGCCCACAGCTCCAGACCGCCTTACCAACACCTGCGAAAGTGCGTGGCCGGACCGGGGCCGAGCCAATCGATCGAAACCAGCCTATCAGATCAGAGGACCTCGATCGGATCGATATCGATCGCGACTCTCACACCGCGCACCCTGAAGCCGTCGGACCTCTTGCGAGCCTCTCTCACGACAGAACGGACATGATCGATGTCTTTGCCCTTGACAATAATGTGCCAGCGATGCGCTCCGCGCAAGCGAGCAATAGGGGCCGGGGCGGGACCCAGAATGCTGATATCGGATCTATCCTGTCCACCGATGATACCGGCCAACGTCTCGGCGACAGCCTCGCACGCCTTGCTCACGCGCTCCTCATCCGGCGCACGAAATCTCAGCAGGGCCATGCGGCTGAAGGGCGGGTAGTCCAACTCCTGACGCGCCCTGAGCTCCTGCTGAACGAACTCGGCGTACCGGTGCCCCCGTACCGCATCGACGGCATAGTGATCCGGCGCGTAGCTCTGGATGATCACCTCTCCTCCCAGCTCGCTCCTCCCTGTCCGTCCCGCAACCTGAGCGAGAAGCTGGAATGTCCGCTCCGCGGCCCTGAAATCGGGAAGGTTGAGGGCGGTATCCGCAGATACCACCCCGACGAGCGTCACGCGGGGGAAATCGAGCCCTTTGGCGATCATCTGCGTGCCGAGCAGGATATCGGCCTCCCCACGCCCGAAGCGCTCGAGGTGGTCCCTATGTGCGCCCTTGCGCCGTGTCGTATCGGCATCAAACCGTAACACCCGTGCCCGCGGGAAGAGTTCCCCGAGTTCGTCCTCGACAGCCTGCGTGCCGGTCCCCCGCCCTCCGACGAACGTGCCATGACACTCGGGGCACTCGTCAGGAGGCCGCTCAGAAAGCCCGCAGTAGTGGCAACGCAGCGCCGGCCCTGTTCGGTGATAGGTCAGAGAGACACTGCATCGTTGACAGCGGATCACGTGGCCGCAGGTCCGACACTGGAGGTAGTTCGAGAACCCGCGGCGATTGAGGAGCATGATCGCTTGTTCCTTCTTGAGCAGTCTATCGGCGATCGCATCGCAGAGCCGGGCTCCGATGGCCGTACCAGCGTGAACTCCGCGCTCGTTCCGCATGTCGACGATCTCAACGCGCGGGAGCGGCCGTCCGCCAATCCTGCTCGGCAGTGTCGCGAGCCGATAGACGCCGTGTTGCGCGCTGAGATAACTCTCAAGCGAAGGAGTTGCGCTCCCCAGAATCAGGGAAGCACTCGATAGACGGGACCGCTCGAGCGCCACATCCCGTGCATGATATCGCGGATTCGCATCACTCTGCTTGTACGAGGCATCGTGCTCTTCGTCGATCACCACCAGCCCGAGATGCCGTACAGGCGCAAAGACCGCGGACCGCGGACCGACTACCACATCGCATTTGCCCTCGGCGA
>LJUI01000129.1 GCA_001303705.1 candidate division TA06 bacterium SM23_40 | reverse complement strand
TCAGAGCGACCAACGCCATGAGAGCGAACAACGTCTGTAGGAGCGAAGAACGCAATCAGAGCCTAGAGCGCCTATCGGAGCAAAGAACGCCCATCAGAGCGGACAACGGCTATCAGAACGAACAACGCCGTCGGAGCGAAGAACGGTATCAGCCCGCAGGACGCCTGAGCTTCCAGAGCATCGCTCTCGAGCCAATAAGAGTAGTCACGATGCCGCATCCCGTGAGGACAACGAGCTCCAAAGCGATGCCGGGAAAGGTCGCTCCCTTCCAGAGCACCTTATCGAATCCCTGCAGTACCCATCCGGCAATGCTGATGTACTTCACTTTTTCCAGTATGGGGGGGAAGAACTGCTGCGGCACAATGCTTCCACCCACCAAGCCCATCAGCATCACAACGATGGTCGAGAGAGTCTGGGCGCTCAGTTCCGTCTTCAGGAACCCGTAGATCATCAGTTCGATCCCTGCGGCGGCGATGAGGTAGCCTATGACGAGGACGAGCAGTTCGGGCAGATTCTCTCCCCAACCGATCTTGAACACGAGCGATCCCAGGCCGGCGAGGACTGCGAACATGACCACCCCGAGGAGCAGGGTCCCCGCCAGCTTCCCCGTGAGAAACGCCAGCATCGACGTAGGGGTCGTCATGATTCTATGCAGAGTCCCGCGATTGTGCTCCCGGATAGTATCCCTGACGGAGAGGTCGGCAAGGAAAAAGAGAGAGAGCGGTATCAGTGCAGGAAAAAAGAGTGCTGAGATCGGGAAGTCGGGTGAGGAGTCGCCTGCGAGCTCTTCGATCTGGAGCGTGACCAGCGGCGGGAAGAGCAGGCCTTCGCACTGTGCGAGAACATCCCCGATGAGAGAACTGATCTCTTGTGTCTGTCCGGCGAAGTCGCCTGTCCCGGTGCCGGTCTGCGCTTCGTGTATCGCCTGGAGCGGTTCTTCGAAGACGAGAGCCCCTTTCGCCACGATGAAGACGACGATGGCCAGGCTCTCTTCGATTATCTCAGGGAGGAACTGCTGGGCGGGATTGCGCACTAATCGGAGCTCGATCGGATGCCCGGCGACGAGGCTATCAGTGAACCCCGCAGGGATGACGAGGAATCCCGATGCCTCGCCCTTATCGATCGCCGCGCGGCCATCCGCCGCTGTCACCTCCTTCACCTCGATCAGGTCGGCCAGCTGTTCCTGCTCCAGAGCCGTCCTGAAGATGTCAGAGCCGAGGCCCTCATCTTCATCTGCCAGGAGAAGCACGGCGCGAGGCATTCCTCCCCTCTCGATTCCACCGAACGAGAGGTGCATGATTCCCCCGATGACGATGGGGAGGAGCAAGATGGGCAGGAGCGACCAGGGATCCCGTGCTCTTCGCGTGAAGTCCTTGACGATGATGAGCCAGCTCCCCCTCAATCTCGTAGCTCCTTTCCCGTCAGGTGGATGAAGAGCGTCTCCAGTGTCGGTTCCTCGACTTCCACCTTTCTGATGCTCGCGCCACGCGAGGTCAGCCGGTCGATGATCAGGGGCAACGCCCCCTTCGCATCATCGACGGAGATCAGCATCTCTTCGGCCTTGACCGTGCCGACTTTGGACCCGGCGATATCTGAGAATGTGCTCGCGAAATCCTCGTCCGGGAAGGAACCGGCGATCTTGACGACATCCTTCTGGCCGGCCTGCATCTTTAGATCGTGCACTGTCCCTTGGACCAAAATCTGTCCCCTATCCATGATCGCAACCCGGTCGCAGAGCGACTCCGCTTCATCCATGTAGTGCGTGGTGTAGAGGACAGTTGTGGAGGCAGATTCTGCCTCGCGGCGGACGACCTCGAGGATGCGGACGCGGCCCTGAGGATCGATCCCCACGGTGGGCTCGTCGAGGATCAGAATCTTCGGCTGGTGGAGAAGTCCGATCGCGAGGTTGAGCCGGCGTTTCATGCCGCCGGAATATCGCTTCACCGGCTCGCGTGCACGCTCACCCAGGCCGACAGTCTCAAGCATGGAGGAGATCCTCTCTCGAAGCCGGGGCCCGCTCAGGCCGTGCAGCCGTCCGAAAAAGGAGAGGTTCTCAGTCGCAGAGAGTTCATCGTACAGAGCGACCTCCTGGGGAACGACGCCGATCATGGCCTTGGCCGCGAGTGGGCTGTGGACGACATCCATTCCGGCAAGCACCACCTTCCCGCGTGAGGGGGTCAGTATGCCGGAGAGAATCGAGACTGTCGTAGATTTGCCCGCACCGTTCGGGCCGAGCAGACCGAAGATTTCGCCTTCTTCGACATCGAAGCTGATGTCGTCGACCGCCACTGTCTCGCCGAAGCTCTTCGACAGGTCTATCACTTCGAGGAGCGCCATCGAAAGATCTCCCCTTTCCTGGTCAGCGTGTGGAGGGGGAAGCCTACACCAGTCTGCGTTGCGTCATTCTAGAGAGGAGGGCGTCTATTGTCAAGACGAACTGCATTCCCTCCTGGTTCCGTTTGTGACGGTTCCATTTCTCCTTGACACGTTCCCCAGACGGGGTACAATCCGTCAACCGCCAACGGTGTGGCGAGCAAGGATGGTGGAATATGTGGAGCGATGAGGAATAGCGACATACCCGAGGGATGGGCGGCGGAGCCCCTGTGGGCACCGCCGCTCTCCGCAGCCGGAGGATGTGCTGCCGACACGGCGCTGAAGAGAGATATTGAAGAGAGACAGGGGGTATGGCGATGGCAGGATCGAGGAAGGCTGTCGATGAGGCCGTGGCGATGCTCGAGGCGGGGGAGATGCCGCCCTGGAAAGTAGAGGGGTACCTCATCGAGGTTCATGGTCTCGCTCCTCCCGAACAATTCGGCCTCGCCGCCGAGGCGAGGAGGCAGTGGATCGCGAAGAGAACCGGAATCGAGTTCCGGCACATCGCTATCCCTGAAACCCCCTACAAGGTGCGCTATGTGTGCGAGCATGATCGCACGACCTTCGAGCTTGATGCCGCCGACACCGATAAGAGATGCACGTTGTGTAGGGGGGCGCTGAAGCCCGCCGACTCCTCGGCGGAGCGGTACGCTCCTCTTGTGAATAACTATGTCGGTGGGACCGAGGACTATTACTCGTTCGCGGGATCGATCCGTCTGACCGGCGACTGTGACGGGGAGTTCCAGATACTGCTGCAGTACGGCACGGGCCTGGGGCCGATCGGTGTGTGCCGCGGGTGCCATATGATTAACAGGTTCGGCGGGGCCAGGGTCAAGGTGGGGCAGCGAGCGAGCGCGAGCAGATGTGTCGGTCTCATCTTTGGGAAGGAGGAGGAGAGGGAGCGGGCCCTCAAGGTCATAGGCGGCGCGATGGGGAGTCTCGAAGACCGGCTGAGAAAGATCTTGGGGAAGTGGGATGGCCAGCCTGCCACTGTCGAGTTCTTCAGGGCCGACGATCCACATTCCTTTTTCCTGTTTGTCGAATTCACCGCGGACTTCGTCAACTATCGGGGTCACGGGGCGATCAGTCAGGCAGTGGGAGCGGTGAAGGAGCTTGTGGACGCAGAACTCCGGAAGCACAGCATCGAGGTCGAGGTGAGTGCGATCGCACAGGGTTATGACGGCGATCTCAAGCCGAGCCCCCGGAACAAGCGGGGGAGATATGCGGCCGCCGAGGTCCACGTCCCCCTTGCCTCATTCGGGAAGTACTTCGAGTGCAGTGCAGAGCGGCTCCTCTCGTTCGTGAGGCTCGATGCGAGCGGCGTGGAGAAGATGGGATGGTTTCACCATACAGGGATGGGGGGAGAGATCATCGCCGGCATGTACAAGGCGACTAAAGTGAATCCCCACTCGCCGCTCGTCTCCTCGTTGGAGCGCATCTACGCCGGTGTGGAGGGTGACGAATTGGTCTATGGAGTGGAACTGCCAAACGTTGAGGCCGGCACTCTATCGTGCAGCGAGGGGCTCATTCCTCCGCCGGGACGCGAGGCGCTCCGCATTATGGGTATCGATACTGCGCGCGAGTTCGCCGCCTGCCTGGCCGCACAGGTGCTGGCAGGTGAGTTCAACCTCTCTCTCGAGATCGCACGCGAACGGCTGTATCGTCCGCGACAGGACTGAACACAGGTCAAAGCTTGACGTCCTTCTCGATCTGCCAGCGCCCGTCGAATTCGCTATTCCAGGCATAGTCGAGTCTGATGACGTCCGCGAATGGGACGAAGATGCGGATGCCGAGTCCGAACCCTGTGAGGAAGTGTTCCTGACTGGGCCTCTGGCTCCAGGTCATGCCGGCGTCGGCGAACAGGGCTGAGGCGACTGAAAAATCGCAAAGTCCAAAGTACGGCAGAGGGAGCTGCTGCTTTTCTACGAGGGGAATGCGATACTCGACAGTCCCGACGACCGAATGTATTCCCTGCGAAACCCCCTGGGGCCATCCGCGGATCGTATTCACACCACCTACCCGTAATTCCAGATATTCCGGCATCGTCCCGCGGCTCAGTTTGGAGGGGAGGCCGATCGCCAGAGTCTGAGGCCCCCAGATCCTTCTGAAGTGTCGGGCGTCGAGTGCGTACGTCGTAGACGCGTAGTCACCGGTGGCCCAGTCGCGCGACTGTGTGGCCGAGAGTTCGAGGAGGCTCCCTGCACTGGGGGAGACACGGAGATCGCGAGAGTCGTACCCGAAGCGCACTGAGGGAGTGAAGAACAGAGCGTCTTCCTCCTCCTCAGACGAGCCGTCGTTGGGCCGACGATGGCGATCCTCGATTCCCGCGTCCAGTCCCACCGAGTGATGCTCGGTGATCCACCGCGTCAGCCCGAGCCCACCCCGGGCGATGGTCTCCTCCCTGGCGTAGAAAGGATCCCGAGTCTCTTCCCAGCCGGCTTTCAGGGAGAGCGAAGTCCGTGTGCTCCCCACCCACGGCGTGTCCCAACTGAGTTCGACGGCCTCTTCCGCCCCCACGCATGCATTCCCCGCCAGTGTCTGGGCCTCTCCCCTGAAGTTGACGTTCTTGCCAGACAGACCGACAGAGATTCCCTCCCTCCAGTCGTCCCTTCCCCTGTCAGGATCCCAGTCGAGAGAGGGGAGGAGATACCAGGAGGGGCGTTCGAGAACCTCCAGCTCGACCGCGACGAACGAGGGATCTTCATTCTGTACCAGGCGGTAGTTGACGTCGGCGAACAGGCCCGTGTTAAGCAGGTGATTGGAGCCTTCTGAGAGCATCTCTTCGCTCAGTTCGTCGCCGGGCTCATAGCGGAGCTCCCTGAGGATAACGAAGTCCTTCGTTCTCTCATTCCCTCTCAGGATGATTCTGTCGATCACCTCCCAGTGCGACACCCCCGTGGGGCCGTGGTCCACACCGAGTGTGCCGAGCACGAGTGCGGAGGCTGCGATGAGGTGGACCAGCACCATCGACTCCTTCCCTTCTGGGCCGGTTGGAGGAACCATGGACTTTGCGTGGAAGTTATCGGCAAGGTATGATGATACATCTATACACCACCACCGCTCTGCGCGCAAGGGCGATTCTGGTGGTACCCGGTGGAGCGAGGAGGCCGGTGCAGGGGGGCCTCGGCGGCACAAAACGACCTGCCCGTGAGGTTCGTCTCACGGGCAGGTCGTTTCTGGGAAAAGCGAGCAGACTCACCAGCTGGCGTTGGACAATCTGCCCCGACCTCTAGAAATTGACATTCGCGGAGGCATTGGCCGCGAGGATCCTGGCCTCGTCCAACGGTAACAGGTAGTTATCGCTGATCTTGACAACCAGCCAGGGATCAGTCGAGCAGAAGCAACTGAAGATGGTGCCCCCGACTTCGAGCATCTCCGGATTGACCCGGTACAGATGACCAGTGTGCCAATCGACGTAGCAGCCCGGAGTCGTGATGTCCTGAATCGTCATGGTCGGCCAGACACCCTTCTTCCACGTGTAGTTGTAGTTGTAGGTCTGGGTGTCGATCTTCTGGGTTTTGGCCATTGCGTTAGCCTCCTTTGCTCACACTTCCTTCGTCCCAACTCTGCTCGCACGCCCAGAATTGTCCGAGGCGCCAAAGACACAGTCGCGTGGACCATGGGCGCCTCGGACCGGCTCTGAGAGAGACAGCCTGAAGGAGCGCAAGAATCGGGCCAAAGTTGAGTACGCCCTGAGGGAAGATGGCGGTATCGCATAACAGTAAATGGGCGAGCAGGTTATCTATATGATGCATGCGCGCTGTCTGCGCCGGTCAGCCGGAAATCGTGCCGGACTTGGGTAGGGTGTTACAGACGTTGGGTAGGGGGCTTCCCGGTGGGCTGGAGTGCCCGGCGGAGTGGTTTGATCAGCGGCTGGGGGTAGTGTCCCCATTCAGGCCTCGAGAGAGGCGGATGGGCAGTTGGACGAAAGGACGCAGATTCCGCACTGAGGGGTGCGTGCCTTGCACACGGTCCGGCCGTGCTCGATCAGCATGTACGAGAACTGAATCCAGTCTTCTTCTGGCACAAGCGACATGAGATTCTGCTCCACCTTCTCAGGATCCTTTTCTCGGGAGAGGTCGAGGCGTTTCGCCAGGCGGTGAACGTGCGTGTCGACGACGATGCCAGCAGTCTTGCCAAACGCAGTCCCGAGTACGACATTGGCGGTCTTCCGCGCGACCCCGGGAAGTTCGACGAGCGCCTCCATCGTGTTGGGCACCTCTCCGTGGTGGCGTTCGACGAGCGCTGCACTCGCCGCCTGTATGTGCTTCGTCTTATTCCGGTAGAACCCGGTCGACCTGATCTCGTTCTCGAGTTGATGCGGATCGGCAGAGACGAAGTCGCAGGCGCTCCGATACTTCGCAAAGAGCCCCCTGGTCACCTGATTGACACGCTCGTCGGTGCATTGGGCCGAGAGTATCGTCGCGACAAGGAGTTCGAGTGGAGATGAGTGATGGAGCGCGCAGCGGGCGTCTGGATAGGCCTGCTTCAAGGCGCGAACGATTCTCCCCGCTCGCGCGCGCTTATCGGCGAAGCGCTCTGGCATGGCTATGAGTCCTGTGTATGAGCCGTTCGTGAGGGAGAACTGTCCGGGGGGAGACCTCCGCACACTCTTCTCGTTGCTCGACAAATCACCCACAACGTGCTAGATTCAATCGTTGTCCCCACAATACCGTCGGGACTCGAATGTATCAGTCGTCGAGATCGACCTGCACAATCACCCGTCACCGTGGCAGTGCTACTACATCGGAGCCTCCATGATGGAGCACCGAAATGGTGAAGTCAAGTCAAAACGGCCGGCGTGGCAGGACTCTGTCCTCATTGCCTCGCTGGTCCTCATCGCGGTGGCACTCGTGGCGGGGCTCACGCCGTTCGCTCAGCTGTGGGGAATAAACCATCTGTCATATGTACCGATGCTGACAGTCGTCGTGTTGGTCGTCCTG
>LJUI01000128.1 GCA_001303705.1 candidate division TA06 bacterium SM23_40 | reverse complement strand
CGGAGTTCGCTAGCGGCATTTCGTGATGTGCAGGTCGTTTTGTTATCGATCTTTTGTGGTATGCTCAGTTTGTTGGGTGAGGGCGGAGGACGCGGGGCGTTCGCTTCGCGTCCGCCCAGCGGCGGATGTTCATCGATCTGTGATCTGTTGGTGGACTGATGCGTTGTTGATAGTTTGTGAGCTGAGGGCGCGGCCGCGGAGCTCACTCCTCACGAGCCCCCTCCGCCGCCTTTGGTGATGTTGGTCAGACTGGGGCGGACGGTTCGCGTGAGCTCGGGGGCAAGAGTTGGTCGAGGTGCGGTGGCTTGGAGCACCGGGGATTGACTTGGCGGTGGTGTTGGTGCCGACGTCGTGTGATTGTGGGTCTGTTAGATCTCGAGTTCGCGGGTTGATCGGGGGGCCGCTGGTTAAGGACGGGGGTTGAGGGGGCGGCGGATGGGGCTCGTTCGGAGTTCGCTAGCGGCGTTTCGTGGGGTACAGGTCGCTTTGTTATCGATCTTTTGTGATATGCTCAGTTTGTTGGGTGAGGGCGGAGGACGCGGGGCGTTCGCTTCGCGTCCGCCCAGCGGCGGCTGTTGATCGATCTGTGATCTGTTGGTGGACTGACGTGCTATTGATAGTCTGTGAGCTGAGGGCGCGGCCGCGGAGCTCACTCCTCACGAGCCCCCTCCGCCGCCTTTGGTGAGGTTGGTCGGACCAAGGGAATCGGCCTGGCGGCGCGGGATGCTTGATCGGGGGTCTGATGGTGCACTGATGGGGTGTTGATAGTGTGTGTGCCGGCGCGGCCGCGGAGCTCACTCCTCATGAGCCCCCTCCGCCGCCTTTGGTGATGTTGATCCGAGCAAGGGAATCGGCCTGGCGGCGCGTGTTGGTTGATCGGGGATGTGCGGGTGGACTGATGTGCTGGGGGCGGACGCTTCGCGTCGGCCGAGCAGGGAGCCCCCTCCGCCGCTTTCGGAAGAGTGGCCATTGAAGGCCGCGCGTTCACCGGAATGTGCGCAGGTCCAGACAATAGCTTCGGTGCGCTGATTAGGTGTAGGTGAGATGATGGCGAAGAATGTGGCGTTGCTCTTTCCTGAGACGGGGACTCCGGTCGCGGGAAGCACTGAGGGGAAGGGGGTGAAGCAGCGGCTGGCCATCGTTCCCCCGCTTGGACTGCTGTATCTCGGGCGTGAGCTCCTCGATGCCGGGTACGGAGTTGAGGTCGTCGACTTCAACGCCGAGGGGTACAGCCGGGAGCGGCTCGAGCTCATTGTGCGGAATGCCGATCTCGTCGGGATCTCGATGCAGAGTTTCAACCGCTCCGACGCACAGACCATGATCGCGGACATCCGTGCTCTCCACGGTGAATTGCCGATCGTAGTCGGGGGGCCTGATCTCATTCTCTACCCGAGGGCTGTCGACGGTGCCGACGTATCTGTGGTGAGCGAGGCTGAGTCGATCATTGTCCAGATCGCCGATACGTTGCTCAACGGGGGAGACCCGTCATCCTGTCCGGGAGCGATCTACCGCGACCGTCGCACCGGCCAGATCCGGCGAGGTCCGGAGGCGCCGATCGAGCGCGATCTCGACCGGATCAGGTTCCCCGCGAGGTCGCTCGTCCGCTCGCCCGAGAAGGCAAGGCGGTACAACATCCTGGGAGAGCGGATGGGTAGCAGGATTACCACGATGATCACGTCGCGAGGATGCCCGTTTTCCTGTACGTTCTGTGCGCACGGGGCGGTTACGTTCCAGACGTATCGGGAGCGGAGCGCCCAGAATGTCCTCGCCGAGATCCGCACCGTCTATCGGGAGGGGTACGAGATACTCGGCATCGTCGACGACAATTTCACTGTGAACAAGCGGCGTGTCCACCAGATCATGGACGGTATCATCGAAGAAGGGATCGATCTGGCGATGGCGGTTCAGGGGCGTGTTGATGCGGTGGATGAGGAGCTGTACCGTAAGATGCGGCGGGCGGGAGTGCGGGCTGTCGTCTTCGGGCTCGAGTCGGCGAATCAGACGGTCCTCGATTTCTACAACAAACGGACCACGGTGGAGATGAACCGGCGGGCTGTCGAGATCGCCAATCGGGTGGGGTTGTACACGGTCGGAGATTTCATCATCGGGGCACCGTTTGAGGGCACGGAGGAGATAGAGCGCACGTTTACATTCGCCAGGGAGATTCCCCTCGACTTCGCGACATTCTGGGTCCTCGACTACGCATACGGGTCCGAGCTGTGGGAGGACGCACGCCGGCGAGGACTCATCGGGGAAGATGAGTCGAACGTGACAGCAGGATCGGAGCGAGGGCTTGCCCGGTTCACGTCTGGGGAACTGGAGCAGATCTCTCTGAGGGCATTCGAACGCTACTACCGGCGCCCCCAGTTCTGGCTGAGAGAGTTGCGGAAGCTGATGAGGGTGAGGGATCGCTACTTCTTCCGCATCCTGGGGCTTGCATCGCTGCGGCTGGTTCAGGGGATATGGGACTGATCGGGAAGCGGTAGAGCGTGTGTCGCGCGTGCTGAAGGAGGATAGATGATGGAGCGAGCGGTCGGCTGGCTGGTGTGGTGGACGGCGCTGGTCCTCGCAGTGGGGGCCGTTTCGACATTGGCCCAGGGGTCTCGTAACGTACCGCTCTCGCACTGGAGCTATGAGATACTCGACCGGTTCGACGCGAAGGGTCTGGTAGAGCTGAACCAGGCACACCGGCCCTATACCCGGCGACAGGTTGCTGATGCGGTGCGCGAGCTGCAGAGGGATGTCGAGCGAGGAGACGTTCAGCTCTCGCGGGCGGACCGGCATTGGCTGGCGAAGCTCGTCCACGAATTCGACCACGAGCTCGGTGTATCCGCTCCGGGGGTCGTCGATGAGCCGCTCCTCGAAACGCAATACAGTGAGGTCTACTTCCTCGCCGATGCGTCGCTCGCAGAGTCACTCCTCCTCTCGAATGAAGAACGCCCTGACTATGCTACCTTTCTCGACCTCCTTGCCGCGGGACAGCTGGGGGAGGGGCCTGTCTTCGAGCAGACCATGGCAGTCCGCCTCACCCGCTGGGATGAGGATACGTGGCGGAAGGTCGGTCGTCCTGATCAGCAATTCTGGAAGGGCGCGACGCTCGTTCTCGACCGGGGGTACTGGGCATATGATTTGCCGTGGTTCAGGGTCGAGGTGGGGAGGGATCAGGTCTGGTGGGGGCCCGGCCACTTCGGGGCGCTTCTCATCTCGGACGAATCCTACTTCTTCGATATGGTGAAGATGGATCTCGTGCTGCGCCCCGTCGAGTTCTCTTTCTTTCTCGCCGAACTCGAGCCCGGAGAGAGGCGATTCTTCTCGGCCCACCGCCTGACCGTCCGTCTGCCGTGGGGGTTCGATGTGGGTATCGCGGAGGCGGTTCTGTACGGTGCCGAGCGCCCCGAGCCCCTGTACCTCAATCCGCTCTCCCCCTATCTGGTCGCACAGATGGTGAGGGGGCGCGATGACCAGATCCTCTGGTCGGTCGATCTATCATGGCAGGCGCTGGATGGGGTTCGCCTGGACGGCGAATTCCTCATCGACGACTGGCAGTACGAGAAGGATCCGCCGGTCATGCCGGATAAGTTCGGATACCTCGCGGGTTGCTATCTCGCCGATCCGCTGGGCCTCCAGGATACTGACGTGCGTTGTGAGTATGCCCGTCTGGACAAGTGGGTGTACACCCAGGAACAGATAGAAAACACATATGAGCACCGGGGCGCGATCATCGGCCACGAGCTCGGCCCTGATGCGGATCGCCTCGACATCGAGATGGAGCATCGCCTCCTCCCGTTCTTGGGGATCGAGGCGGGCTATCGGGCGACCAGGCACGGTGAGGGAGACGTACATTTGCCGTTCGAGATCGAGAGGGGTACGGCGTTCCCGCCCTTCCCCTCGGGCATCGTGGAGCGCAAGGATGCTCTATGGCTGGGGGGCTGGGCCGAGGTCGGCGCCCGGCTCGACCTCGCTGCCGAAGGGAGCTGGCAGGGGACGAAGAATCCGGACCATGACGATGGTGCCTATGCGAGCGAGTGGCTGGCGCGGTTCTGGGTGCGGCTCGACTTCTAGGAGGCTGACATGGAGCGTGAGCGTCTGAGGTACGGTCCGATCATCGAGTTGACCAGGCCCCAGAACTGCCTGATCGCCGGGGCATCCGTCCTTGTCGGAGCTGCCATGGCGGGATGGCACTCTTCGTTCGGTACGATCGTGGTGGCGACAGTCGCGGCGATGATGATTACCGGAGCCGCGAACGCGCTCAATGATATCTTCGATGTGGAGAAGGATCGCGTCAACAAGCCGCATCGTCCGTTGCCGTCAGGGAGAGCGACCAGAGGAGAGGCCGCAGCGCTCTCTGCGATCCTCTTCGCACTGGGGCTCCTGGGAAGCGCTGTCGTCGGATTCGGCGCATTCCTCATCGCCGTTGGCGTGAGCGTAGCGTTGGCCGGGTACGCCGTTTCAACGGCGCTTCAGGGCGTGCTGGGGAACTTCATCGTGAGCGGGGCGACCGGTATGGCCCTCGTCTACGGGGCGATCGCAGGGGGCGGTGCCAGGGCAGGGCTCTTTCCCGCCCTGTTTGCGTTCCTCATTACGCTGGGCCGGGAAGCCATCAAGGATGCGGAGGATGTCGAGGGCGATCGACCTACGGGGGTGAGGAGCCTCGCGATCATCGCGGGGCCGGAGACGGCGATGCGGTTCGCGGCTACCGTTCTGCTCATCCTCGTAGTCCTCACACCGCTCCCCTTCGTGCTCGGATGGTACCGTCTTCCCTATCTTGTCGTGGTGTCCATCCTCGATCTGCTATTGATCGTGTTGGCGGTCGCCGTCGTGCGTGTTCCCTCCAAAGCGAAGCTCGGGCGGATGTCACTTCTCCTCAAGATTGGCATAGTGATCGGGATCGTTGCGCTCTTTCTGGGAGGGTGATCAAGGAGATATGACTGCGCGTCGTGCGGTTGGCGTTGCCTGCTATGCCGGTGGTGAGGGAGGTGGGTGGTGACTCTGATCCAGGCTCTCGTGCTCGGATTGGTTCAGGGTCTCACCGAATTTCTGCCCGTATCAAGTTCGGGTCACCTCGTTCTCGCCCGCGAGCTCCTGGGCGCCCAGACCCACGGGATCGTCTTCGAAGTGATGGTCCACTTCGCGACGATGGTTGCGATCATCGTTGTATTTCGTCGTCGGCTGTGGTGGATCCTGTCGCGTCTCGGATCGAGAGAGGACGAGGGACGCTCTGCGCGGAGACTGATCCTCTATATCATCATAGGGACCATTCCCGCAGGAATGGCCGGACTCTTCCTCGATGATCTTGTCGAGCGGGCGTTCCAGAGCACACTGCTTGTGTCGCTGGCCCTGGCCGCCACCGGTGGGATCCTCTGGCTCACCCGGTTCGCGCCGGGCGGACGTGGGTCGGTTCGTGCCGATCGATCGGTCGGTGAGAATCGGTCGAGTGCTGCCGAGCGATCGGTTGGTGTTTATGGAGCATGGGCGATCGGGTGCGCGCAGGCTCTCGCCCTCCTGCCGGGGATCTCCCGCGCAGGCTGGACGATCGCAGCAGGGCTGCTCCTTGGGGTGGACGCGGAGGAGGCTGTTGAGTTCTCATTTCTTCTCGCGCTGCCCGCAATCGCGGGAGCCACTGCCAAAGAACTGCTCTCCGCTCAAGGTGAAGGGCTTGGCCTCTTCAACCCTGTGGCCGTCAGTGCAGGGATGCCGGTCGCATTCCTCTCCGGCTGGCTGGCCCTTCTCTTTCTCGTTCGGATCGTGCGGCGGGGAAAGCTCGCACGGTTCGCCTTCTACTGCTGGGCAGTTGCACTCCTCGGCTTCGTTGTTGCAGTGCGATGAGCACGCCGGAGACTCTCCTCGCGGTGGGCAGCTGATCAACAGAGCCCTAGGGTAGGCTGTTGACCGCCGGGGCTCAGGTTCGAGTCCTGCCCGGGGAGCATTCTCTTCAGTGAGAACCGGCCCGGTGGCAGGCGTTTTGTGCTTGACTCTCTGAGCCAATGCGGTGTAAGATTATTAGAGATGATTCACAGGTGAACGGCATCTGGCCCCGCCCGGGCCTAGTAGATGTAATTTCCGACGTCGGCAGAGTGGGTGGCACACAGAACGAGGGATGGACTTCGATTTCGCTGACCCGAGCGGTAGAGCTGCTGGGGTCTGTCTGTTTTGTGGCCAGTGCCCCGGCAGAGTGGCGAGTCCACGGTCGGCTGACCTGTCACATGATTGGCAGGTATCCGGCTCGCCTTCGCAACTATGAGAGGAGGTGAGATCAAGAACGGCCGAGACGAATCTGCGCAGTAGCAAGGCACAACGGATTGTTGAGCAACCATCCAGTGTGTTTCCCGGGAGGAGGTCACAACGACGAAACGGCTCAACGGAGGAGGTACCGTCTGTGCGGTGGCCGTGATGGCTGCGGCGCTAATGTTCGGAATCTGGGTGCGGGATGTCAGCGCGGACCCGACCACCGAGTACGTCATTGTTGTCGTGATCGATGGACTACGCTGCTACGAGGCGTTTCACGACTCACCCGCTTCCGATCACGTGGTGTGCATGCGTGACAGTCTGGCTCCACTGGGCACACGGTATCAGAACTTCTGGAACAATGGCGTTACGCAGACCCACGGCGGTCATCTGACCATCGGGACGGGGATCTGGCAGCTACTGCCCAACAGTACCACCTCCTTCGGTATCTGCGAAGGGGACGATACAGAAGACAACATCAGCACCGAGCCCGACAAACCGACGTTCTTCGAGTATTACAACAAGGCCAATGGCTACGGCCCGGGCGACAGCATGACGTTCTACGTCGGCGGCAAGGCCTGGAAGGATACCATAGCCTGCAGCGTCGATCCGGAGTTCGGCAGGAGCTACGGCGGTAACGTGGTAGTCTATCCGACCGGCGAACAGACCGTGCCGTCAGATACGGCGACCTATGACTCGTTGCTTGCGGTATTGGGCAATCACCATCCGCACCTCGTGCTCGCCAACCTCAAGGATGTCGATGGGTACGCACATCGGTGCGATCCGTATGATGAGGGTGACTCGGCTAAGTACTATCGAGCGATCGAGGTAGCTGACAGTCTCGTGTGGCATTTGTGGAAGTGGCTGGACGCCGAGTGGAATACCACCTACAAGGGCAAGACAACGCTGATAGTCACGTCGGACCATGGGCGCCACGATGATGACCACGGTGGCTTCTATCACCACGGCGGAATCTGCCACGGGTGTCGCCACATGTCCCTGATCGCTGTCGGGCCGGATACACCATCGAGCACCGTGGTTACGCGCTACGCCTATCAGATCGACATCTGCCCGACGGTCGGGGAGCTTCTGGGATTCTACTACCCGCACGCTCGGGGGAGTCCAT
>LJUI01000127.1 GCA_001303705.1 candidate division TA06 bacterium SM23_40 | reverse complement strand
CTCTGTTCAGGCAGGAGCGTGCAGGGAGGGTTCTGTCGTGGGTCCCGTGGGAGCGGCTGATTGCGTTTCCTCCCTCCGTTGCGGCAGAGCTGACTACCAAGTGCAATCTGCGATGCCCCATGTGTCCGCAGCGGTCGGAGATCCTGGACCACGGGTTCATGGCTGAGGATCTGTTCCGAAAAATAGTCGACGAAGTTATCCTCCATAAGGGGGTATTCCTCGTTCTGGGCGGGCGGGGCGAGTCGATGGTACATCCTCGGTGGGAGGAGTACGTCGCCTACGCCAAGCGTGCGGGCGTCGCCCCGATGTGGATCTTGACGAACGGCACGCTTCTCGACCATGAGAGGGCGTCGCTGCTCGTCGATCTCGGGGTGGAGGAGATCGCCGTCACGATCGACGGAGCAACAAAAGAGACATATGAGGCGATGAGGGTTGGGGCAAGATACGACCGGGTACTCGAGAATATGCACCGGCTGATCGAATTGAGGCGGAGCAGGGGTAATGGCAGACCACGGATCCTCATGCGCATGATACAGACGGCCCAGAACGAGCATGAAGTGGGAGCATTCCGCACGTACTGGCAGGAGCATCTGGAGGACCACGATGGGATCAAAATCACCGGGCTCATCAGCTGGGTCCCGATGGATGAGGCGGAGTCGATCCTGTCGCAGGCAGAGGCGACGGGATACCAGGCTATTCGTCATCAGCCGACGCTGATGGCGCCATGCATCCCCATCTGGAAATTCCTCAAGGTGCGGTACGACGGCTCGGTGTACGTGTGCTGTACCCACGACCTTGGTACGTCTCTAGTGACCAACAACGCCTACAGAGACTCCATCCAGGACGTCTGGATGAGTCCGGCACTGAAGGAGGCGAGGCGGCTCCACCTGCGGCGACGCAAGCTCGACATCGCCACGTGCCGCCGATGCATGGTGCTCGCCCATGCAGCCACGATACGCCAGAAAGAGACCGATGAGCGGGCTCGACAGGCTGCCGAAGAGAGCGCCCGACAGGCCACGTGTCAACATGCCGAATTCGCGGACAGAGGACGGATGGCGTAGCGCGCATGTGGAGGGGGAATGACCGGTGCCGCCTGCGGATGCGACGACCGTTGCTGAGATGCTGACAGACGGCGACGGTCGCCGGGATGATGGCGGACGCAGACCGAGAGGGTGACAGAGGCCGATTCACGCTCAGACGGTAATGGGTGGCAAGGGTAGTCGACGGCATCGATATGAGGAGGGTGAGAGGAATGAGACGATTATGGCTACTGGTGGCAGCATCCGCTCTTGTGGCCTTCCTCTTCTCCACCACCGCGGCCACTGTGATCCACGTGCCGCAGCAACATACGACGATCCAGGCAGGAATCGACGCTGCGGTCGACGGCGATACGGTTCTCGTTGCCGACGGCTGGTACGGCGGGGACGGAAACCGGGACCTCGATTTTCTGGGGAAGGCGATCCTCGTGACGTCGGAGAACGGGCCGCAAGCCACGGTCATCAACTGCGGGGGAAGCCCGGAGGAACCCCACCGTGGCTTCTATTTCCACACGGGAGAGGGCCCGGGCTCTGTGCTGAGGGGGTTCGGCATCCGGCACGGGTATGGGTTCGGGCCCTTTCCGCAGGCGCCCGGAGGTGGGATTTTCTGCGATGCCTCGTCTCCTGTCATCGAGGGAAACGAGATCACTGAGAACACAGCCTATGTGTACGGCGGCGGTATCTATTGCCGGGATTGTTCCCCCGTTATCGTCGGCAACACGATCACGATGAACACGGCGACCTGCTATGGAGGGGGAGGCATCTTTTGCGATAACGCCTGTCCTACGATCACGAACAATGTGATCGCGTGGAACGCAGCCGCGTACGGAGACGGCGGCGGCATATACTGCGACTACTCTTCACCGGCCGTCGAGGGCAACATGATCAGCGGGAATACCTGTCTTGACGACGGCGGAGGGATCTACTGTGCCCACGAGTCATTTCGGACTATCGAGGGCAACACGGTCGCCGGGAATACCTGTCTCGGAGACGGCGGCGGGATCTACTGCGCCCCCGAGTCATTTCCGACCATCGAAGGCAATACCGTCACGGGCAATACGGCCGACGATAACGGCGGCGGCATATGCGCTGATGATGACTGTTCCCCGATGATCCTCGATAATGTCATCGCGGAGAATACGGCCGTCATGCAATGGGGTGGAGGGATCTATTGCGGCTATGGGTCGTGTCCGATCATCGAAGGGAATACGATCGTCGAGAATACGTCTGAGCGCGGTGGCGGAATCATCGGGTTGGGCGCGTCGCTCACTGTTGTCAACAACACGATCGCGGGTAATGCGGCCGACATTGACGCCGGCGGGGTGTACTCGTACGGAGGCACGGCGGTCGTCGAGGGGAACACGATCACCGACAACACAGGCACGTGGGGCGGTGGTGTCTGCTGCTGGAATCCATATCCCCCGGGTCCTGTGGAGATCGTCGCGAATACGATAGCCGGGAATACGGCAACGTACGGGGGAGGCATTCTGTGCGTGGGCCACTTTTTCTATCCTCCGGCCACGATCGCTGAAAACACGATTGTGGACAACAGGGCGGAGGAAGATGGGGGCGGTCTCCTGGGCTGGAGCTCCGATCTGATAGTGGAGCGGAACACGTTCACCGACAACACGGCTGCCTGGGGTGGCGGGATATCCTGCCGGCAGGGTTCTTTCCTGATGGTCCTCAATTCCATCCTGTGGGGTGATAGTGCGGACGTTGACCCCGAGATACATGTCGAGAGCGGAGGTGCGATCAGCGTCGATTATTCCGATATCGAAGGAGGCTGGCAGGGGACGGGAAACATCGACGCCGATCCCTGCTGGGTGTCGCCTACCTACGGCGATTACCGTCTGCTGTGGGGTTCACCGTGCATCGATGCCGGACGTCCTGACTCGATGGACCTGGATCCCGATGGCACGTGGCGTGACATGGGGGCGCACTTCTTCGACCAGGGCGACTACCTCACGCTCTATCTGACGCCGGTTAGGAGGGAGGTTGCTCCCGGCGGCGAACTCGGCGTGGTCTACACTGCGATCAACCGTCGGACAGAGCCGGAGCCCTTCTGGGTGCTGAGCGAAGCGATCCTCCCTGGCGGAGATACCCTGAGAGTGATGGGGCCGGACCACTACACGTTGCCTGCCGAGCACACAGTGCAGCAGCAGGTCGCTCACGACGTCCCGGCCGCGGCGCCGTGTGGTGAGTATAGGTATCGGTCGATGATCGGCGTGCCCCCAGGGACGCTCTACGATGAGGATAGCTTCTCGTTCAGGGTGGCTTCGACATCTGACTACCTCATCTGGGAGCCGGATCTGACGCCGATCAGCGGCGTGCCGATCACGGATGCGCTCAGCGCCATCGGCAGGAGTGCCGAGTTCGTGGAGGGTCCTCTCGGGAGATACAATCTGCACGACTTCCAGGGGATCTTTATCTGCTTGGGTATCTACCCCAACAACGCCATGATCCTGGAGGGCTCGCCGGAGGCTGCCCAGATTGAGGAGTACATCGCTACCGGCGGGAACGTCTGCATGGAGGGTGGGGATGTCTGGTATGAGGATCCGCCTGCGGGTGGCCACAACTTCGGTCCCAGTTTCAGGATCACCAGCACTTGCAACTGCTGGAGTGATCTGTACAACGTAGACGGCGTCGAGAATACGCTCATGCCCGGACTGGCTGCCCTGAGTTCTCCCTATTTCGGCGAAAACAGCTGGCTTGACCTGCTGGATGCGATGCCACCTGGCGAGGTCGTTCTCTGCGAGCCGGTCTACAACATCGGGGTGGGGGTGGCTGGCGAGAGTCCGGCGGGCGGCCATACGATTGGGACGTCATTCGAACTCGGCGGAGTGGATTTCCTGGCTGAGGCCGTGGCGGAATTCGTGGCTTTCTTTGAGGAGCGATGGGGATGCCGGCCATCACGCAGCGCGAACTCCCATCGTGATGCCGTACCGCTTCCAGCAGTCCCGAATGACCGGATACACCTGAGCAAGCGTCACGCTATGTCCTCTCTCGGCGGGGTCGGGGTTCCCGGTTTTCCGCTCGTGCAGATGGTCATCTGAGCAGAGGAGTGTATCGAGCTGGCGATTGTGCCGCCTCCGGTTGAATAGAGAAGCCCGTCGGGTGGGGGCCAACCGGATCTTCAGGGATCGTGGGCGGCCCGGTATCTTGACTGCTCGAGGTGGCACTAGTATACTGCCGACAGTGACGGAAGTGAATGGTTACTGCGAATCTTCGATCACGACTGGCGCAACTGACGATCGGAACCCTCCGTGATGAGCTTCGATCCCATCGATTCGCCAGAGCAAGAGCGTGCATGGTTGGAGCGGCTTCCCAAGGTGGAGCTTCACCTTCATCTAGAGGGAGCGATCCCGCTGGCTGCACTGTGGCAGCTGATCCAGAAGTACGGGGGAGACCCGTCCACGCCGGATCGACAGGCCCTTGCTCTGAAGTTCACGTACACGGACTTCCCGCACTTCATCGATACCTGGGTGTGGAAGAACCAGTTCCTTCGCGAGTACGAGGACTTCACGTCCGTGGCAGAAGCCGTCGCTCAGGACCTGGCGGCCCAGAACATTCGATATATCGAGGTGTCCTTCTCGCCGGCGGACTTCAGAAGGTTCGGGCTCGAGCCCCAGGCGCTCACTGAGGCGATACGGGAAGGTCTCGATCGAGTGCCGGGCATTCAGGTTGCTCTCGTCGCAGATCTGGTGCGTGACTTCGGCCCGGAAACCGCCTCACTCGTCCTCGAGAAGATGAACGAGGTCCGCGACCTCGGCGTCATCGGTGTCGGTATCGGCGGGTCGGAGCAATTGGTCCCGCCGGAGGTATTCGAGGGTGTGTATGAGCGGGCGCGAGAACTCGGGTTCAGAACCACTGCTCACGCGGGAGAAGTCTGCGGGCCTGAGAGCGTGTGGGGGGTGATCCGCTCACTTCGCACGGATCGGATCGGCCACGCCACCACGGCACGCGAAGACGAGACTCTGGTCGACTATCTGGCGCAGCATGCGATCCCACTCGAGCTCTGTCCTGTCTCGAATCTACGGACCGGCGCGATCGGCTCGATCGAAGAGCACCCCGCGAGGATCTACTTCGAGCGGGGGATCCCCATCTGCATCAACACGGATGACCCCGCGCTCTTCGGGACGTCGCTTGCGGACGAGTACTCGTTGCTCCGACGGCATCTGGGGTTCACGCGAGACGACATAAGGAAAGTGATCCTCCAGGCGATCGACGTCTCGTGGCTGCCCGACGAGAGGAAATTCCGGCTCATGGAGGAATTCCTCGCAGATCCTGGCTGGACGGAACTGTGATCGCGTCAGGTTGTCCTTGACATCGCCGTGCAGCGGCGATACAATCATAGGGAGATTGGGAACGTGCGGTGCGGCAGATCGCCGCTCGCTGCTTGAGCTCATTGTGGGAGAGGGGGTGATTGGGCTCGTCGTAGTGCGTATATTCCCGACATTTCTGCTGCCCCGGGGAGCGGCAGATGCCCGGTGGCGTCGGGAAGGGCTCTTGTGTGGCATTAGCATAAGTCAACCTCTTCGGGAACGGCACCGAGCATGGGAGGCGGGGGAGCTGTTCTTTTTCTTTTTGCTGCAGCAAACTCGGGAGGGATGAGGAAATGACGTCAATCCGATCTGCAATGGCTGTGGTACTCGTCATGGGCTTGCTCGTGGCGAGCGCGGGCGCGACGATCCTCCATGTCCCCTCCCAGTATCCGACAATCCAGGCGGGGATCGATGCGGCCGTGGATGGGGACACAGTCCTGGTGGCGGACGGCACCTACACGGGTGATGGAAATCGGGATATCGATTTCGGGGGGACGTCGATCGTGGTGATGTCTGAGAACGGGCCTGAGGCGACGATCCTCGACTGTGAGGGTAGCGAGCAAGAGCACCACCGCGGGTTCCTCTTCCACACTGGAGAGGATGCGAATGCAGTGGTGCAGGGGTTCACGATCAGGAATGGATATGCAACGAAGGGCGGAGGGATCTGTATCAATTTTTTCGATGTGGAACCATACCCGACGATCGTGGGGAACCGCATCGAGGGGAATACAGCAACCGGGTCCGGTGGTGGGATCTATTGTAGCGCGAGCAGTTCCATCATCGTGGGGAACACGATTACTGGGAATCGGACAATCACCTGGGAAGGCGGAGGGATCTACTGCACAGGAGGGGGATATGACCCGATCATAGGAGGCAATACTATCACGGCGAATATCGCCGGATACAGGGGCGGCGGAATCTTCTGCAATACATCCTCTCCGATCATCGCTGGCAACACAATTGCCGGGAATACGGGTACCGCCAATGCCGGTGCGATCGCTTGCTTCTGGAGCGCTGACCCGATCATCGACGGGAACACGATCACAGGGAACACATCCAATGTCGGCGGCAGCATAGTGTGCGCGTACTGGGCTTCTCCGATGGTGATCAACTCCATTCTCTGGGGGGACAGCGCGAGCACAGGCCAGGAAATCGCCCTCTATGAAGGGAGTTCCATCACCGTCGCGTATTCCAATGTGGAAGCTGGCTCATCGGCGGCCTTTATCAACCCCGGCTGCACGTTATACTGGGAGGATGGGAATATCGACGCAGACCCTATCTTCGTTCATGAGGACTGGAAGGATTACCGTCTTCTCTGGGGATCTCCCTGTATCGACGCGGGTCAGCCAGACCTCTGGGATCCTGACGGTACGCGGCGCGACATGGGTAGATACATCTTTGACCAGTCGAAGGCTCTGGTCACCTACTTGACTCCGGAAACTCTCGCTGTTCACCCGGGGGAGAGCTGGCGAGTGCTGTACACGTTGGTGAACTGCCACGATGCCCCACAGCCGTGCTGGGGAATCGCCGAGCTGACTCTGCCCAACGGTGAGCCGTGGCCCGGGAATCCGCTTGAGGGGCCTGACCATGGGATCATGCATCGGCAGTACAACTGGCAGTGTGTCAGGGAGTACGAAGTACCAGAGATGTGGCCGTTCGGATGGTCGGACTTCATGTGGCAGGTCGGGTTGCCTGCAAACCTCTTCGATAAGGACAGGTTCTCGTTTGCGGTGTTACCGCAGGAGGGCGAATGGGAGGCAGCGGAGAACGCTCGGCGTTGAGATATGCCACTCAGAAGAGATCATCGGAGTGCGCGAGTAGCACTGATCGGACGGTATCAGAGTTGTCATTCTGGATTGGATGGTGTGAACCCAAGGAGGGAATGGCACCGTGAGAAGGCTAATTGTCGTGGCATCGGCGTTCGGCCTGGCGCTCACAGCGAGCGCGTGGGGAACGGTGCGCTACGTGCCGGCGGAGTATTCGACGATCCAGG
>LJUI01000022.1 GCA_001303705.1 candidate division TA06 bacterium SM23_40 | reverse complement strand
CGCTGACATCCGGGGACCAAACTCCGACCACGAGCGCAGCAGCCATCACGACCGCCGCACAGACGGTACCTCGTCTGTTGAGCCTTTTCATCGTTGTGACCTCCTGCTGGGAAACACCGTCGATGTTTGCCCAAAAATCCGTTGTGCTCAGGTGCTGCGCAGATTCATCTCGGCCCGTCTCGTATTCACCTCCTCTCGTGGGTTAGAAGAGGAGCCTCGTGCCTGCCAATCTCACAGCCACTCAGCCGACCGTGGCCTCGCTCCTCTGCCGGGGTATCCGCCGAAAAATAGACAGACCCCAGCAGCTCTACCGCTCGGGTCAGCGAAATCGAAGTCCGTCTCTGGTTCCGTGTGCCACCCACTCTATCGATGCCGGAAATCAGTCTCAAATAGGCCCGGGCAGCGGAAGGCGCCGCCGTCGACCTTAGCGAATATGCGGCCGTTTCCTGGGCTCAATCCTCCAAAGCCGAGAAGAATCGGCTATGGTGATTGTACACCCAGTCGGCCCGGCGAGTCAAGTGAAAAATGAAAAAAGTGGGCGTCGCCCGTTGCACCATATCTGCTTACAGTATAACTACTTGCATGGCGGCCACAGGGTCCGGGAGTCGCACCACAGCTTGGGAGCCCAGACAGGCGGAGCTGAGACGATTCTACCCGGTGCATCCATCGCCTCAGCTCCAAATGGGACCGTTGTCCGGGGGCTGGACCCTCAGCCTCCCAACCGAGGTGGCTTGGTCTGGAGGCCTACCGGCCCCACAAGCTAATCGAAAAATCTGCAATATAATAGCCCAGGGTCAGACCAGTCAAACCCAGGCTGGTGTCCCCAGCGGGAGTCGAACCCGCGTTGCCACCTTGAAAGAGTGGAGTCCTAACCGCTAGACGATGGGGACACGTAGTAGGCAGAATGAGCAGGATGAATGGTAGATCCCGGAAGGTACACGAAGGGCAGACTACTCGATATGACGCCAAACAGCTCTGGCGACTGGCGAGCCGATCCGTCCGAGCGGTCGCTAGCTCTCCTTGGCGCTCTTCGTCTCCTTCTCCTCCTGGGGGGCCTTCGTCTGCTGTGCGCCGATATACAGCTGCCGGAACTGTTCGTTGTCGACTATTGCTCGATTGATGAGGAAGTGTGTTTCCAGATTGTCGTTGGTGGCGGCGATTCGGTCGCAGAGCGTCTGCGAGAGCGCCAGCAGGACTTTCGCCGAGAGCGCCGGACGTTCCTCCACCAGACGGCTCAGATCGGACCGCTTCAGAGAGTAGAGGACGCAGTCCGAGAGGGCGGTAACCGTGGCTGAGCGGACCCGCTGGGTGAGGAGAGCCATCTCGCCGAAGAAGGAGTATCGACCGAGCTCAGCAAGCACCAGCAGCACGTCATCGCGGGCAAGGCTCACCTCCACGCTCCCCTTCTCGATGAGGAACATCTCATCGCCGGGAGCCTTCTCTTTGAAGATGACCTCGCCCTTACTGAACTGCCGCGGTTTGAGGTGCTTTGCGACCTCGGTGATCTCTGACGGCTCGAGATTCTTGAAGAGTTCGATGCGACCAAGCAATCCGGTATCTACGGACATGATCAAGACCTCTCTCTGGAAAGAGATAGGTACCCGAATGCCTCCGTTTGATTATGCTCGAGTACCCTCCTGCAACCTTTGCGCGAGCCTATCACGCGGTTTTTGTAGTGTCAACAGAAAAATCGGATAGGCTTTCCGCACCTCCAGGAAGCGCTCCGTATACCACTGCCCCGCCCACGATCGTCGTCATGATCTGGAGATCGCTCGGCCTCTCGACCTCCAGGAGATTGCCCGAGAGCACCGCGAGATCAGCCACGCTCCCCTCCTCAATCCTCCCCTTCTCTCCCTCCTCGAATGCAGCGTACGCCCCCTCAGCTGTGTAGCACTCGACGGCCTCATCGAGAGAGAGCGATTCATCGGGGTTCGTATGATTGACCGCCCCGTCGAGCCCGTACAGAGGCGAGACGGGCATGCAGTCAGAGCCGAACGCCACGCGTATCCCCATCTCGCGCATGGTGCGGAACCGGTTCGACGTGCGAAGCCGCTCTTCGCCGATCAGGGCCTCGTACATCCCCCCTCGACGACCCCATCTCACGACGAAGTTCGGCTGCATACATGCGATGATCCCCAGCCGGGCCATCCGCTCGAGATCCGCCGGATCCGCCATCTCCACGTGTTCTATCCGATGACGGAGTGCATTTCCTCCCGCACCCATGACACGCTCGTACGCCCCCACGACCTGCCTCACACTACGGTCCCCGATCGCATGAGTCAATACCTGACACCCATCGCCGTGGAATCGACCTACCATCTCGGCCATCTCCTCGTCTGAGTGGAGGAGCATCCCGCGGTTTTCCTGATCCCCGGCGTAAGGCTCGAGCAGCGCTGCCGTCTTCGCTCCGACCGAACCGTCCGCCATGATCTTCGATCCGCCGATGCGGAGCCACTCGTCACCCGTACCGGCCGCGAGCCCATCCTGCCGGGCAGACTCAACGTCTCCCCGGGGAAGAGTGAAGTACATCCTGAGCCTGAGGGTCCCGCGCTCCCTCTCTTCCATACATAGTTGCAGCATGCCGCGCGAAGCGATTTCATGCACGGATGTCACCCCGGAGGCGAAAGCGAGCTCTTCGGCGTAGCGAAGCGCTCGAATCAGGTCTTCCCGCGAGGGAGGAAAGATCCGATTCACCTGGAGCGCAACCATCCCGCGAAGGACTCCGGCGGTCCGGTCTACCTCCGACCACTCCTCGCCGATGGCATCGAGGGCTCGGCTATTGGCGATCGCCAGGTGTCCGCAGACTCTTCGCAGGACGACCGGATTGCGGGGAGCCACGGCGTCGAGCTCCTCCCTCCCCGGATATCCTCCACCCCACTCGCTGTCATCCCAGCCCTCTCCCACGATGGCCTCTCCCGCGCCGACTTCTCTCACCCGCTCCCGCAGCCGCTCGAGCAGGCCCTCAGGGCTCCTCACGTCTCCGAGGTGGAATCTGATCTTTGCCAGGCTCTCGGGGATGAGGTGGGTGTGAGCATCGATGAATCCCGGTACCACACTCCGGCCCGCGAGATCGATCTCGGACGCCCCTTTCCCGGCCCGACGCCTCACTTCATCAGTGCGGCCGACGGCGGAGATCCGACCGCCAGAGACGGCGACCGCATCAGCTTCGTCTCTGTTCAATCGAGAGGAGTGGAGAGTTGCATTGTACAGGACATATGCCATTCGCTCACGACTCCGAGGCACTGCCCGGGAGCAGGGCGGCGCCTGCCTGTTGATGGATACAGGCCCGGCAGCCGAGGCAGGCCGGGCCCCATCCACCAGATGAAGAAGGGCAGGAGATCCTGACTGTGCTGTGAATCCTCAGGACGCCACGCGAAATCGAGCCAGGCCCTCCGGAAAGCAGTGCAACGAGGTGGTGAAGTATCGATCGTTCATCTACTCGGGGTGCAGCTCTCGGTACTTCTTGAGGAGATCCTCCTTCGACTCCTCGTGTGCCGGATCCGGGACGCATGAATCAACCGGACAGACTGATGCGCACTGCGGTTCATCGAACGCCCCCACACACTCAGTGCACTTATCCGGATCTATCACGTAGATCGGGTCGCCTTCGGTGATCGCTTCGTTCGGGCACTCGGGCTCACAGACTCCGCAGGCCGTACATTCCTCGTTGATCAACAACGCCATTCTCTCACCTCCTCTCCCACGACGGCGGACTGCCTCTATCTCCTGCCCGCCGGCAATTCCTATCTCCACGATGACGAATCATATCATCCCATCGACCGACAATCAACTCTCCATCTCCTCATCGACATCGACAAACTGATTGGCGATCGATCTCCCCTTCCCGAGGCCCAGCGGCGTTCTCAGTGCAGCAGTGACGAACCGCTTGGCCGTGAGCACAGCCTCTGTCACCGGCATCCCCCGTGCGATGCCTACCGCAAGCGCCGCGGAGAATGTACATCCTGTCCCATGTACGCTCGGCCCCAGCACCCGTTCACCTGCCAGCTCGACATATCCTGAGCCGTCGAATACCACGTCGACCGGATTCTCTTTCAGGTGGCCGCCCTTCACGATGACCCACCGGGGCCCTTTTTCGTGGATGCGGCGGGCCGCCAGCTTCATGTCAGAGATCGTCTCGACCCGTTGGCCCACGAGCACTCCCGCCTCTGCCAGATTGGGAGTCACGGCGGTCGCGAGCGGGAGGAGTAGGTCCACCATCGACTCCACCCCATCCTCGGTGAGCAATCTAGTGCCGCTCTCCGCCTCCATCACGGGATCGACGATGAGGTGGGGTACCCCGTACTGCCGGATCTTCTCCGCTGTCGCGCGCACGATCTCCGCGTTCCCGAGCATCCCGGTCTTGACTGCATCCGCACCGATGTCGGAGAGGACAGCATCGAGCTGGAGCGCCACCGACTCCGCGGGCACAAAATGGACACCCTGGACGCCTCGCGTGTTCTGTGCAGTCGCTGCGGTGACGACCGCCATTCCGTACACGCCGAGGCGGCTGAATGTCCTGAGGTCAGCCTGGATGCCCGCGCCGCCTCCCGGGTCGGAGCCGGCGATGGTCAATAGCCTCTCCACGGGGACTCCTCCCTCGCCTGGGTACACAAGATGCGCGTCTCCACGATCCATGGTCGCGTCGGGGCGAGGACCGCATGGGGCTCAGAATCGCGTCGGACCGTGGACCGCCTTGCGTCCGCGACCGTGTCGTACCCGGGATCGCGTCCCATCAACGATGGGGTTGCGCCCGGCGCGGCATGGACCCGCGACCGCGTCGGATCAACGATAGCGTTGCGCCCGGTGCCACATCAGACCAGCGACCGCGTCCGATCAACGATGGCGTTGCGCCCAGTGCTGCATCAGACCCGCGACCGCCTCGGATCAGCTATCGCGCTCGACGCACAATCGCGTCGGACCCCGGACCGCGTTCGATCTGCGATCACGCCGGGGCCTGGATCGCGCCTGGAGAGAATCGCCGGGCCTCAGCGGCGGGTCTTCAATTGAATCATCCAGAATTGGACGGGCTTACGAACGTCGGCGTCGAGAGCGCGAGCGCGGCGAGGGAGCCGATTTCTCGACGAGTTGAGCCACCGTCGCCCGCTCCAGCACCTCAAGCATGCGCTCTTGCGCCTCAACCCATACCGGATGCACCGGGCATACGTCCGAGCGGTCACACTCACCCTCTCGGATGAGGCACATGTTCAGCGCGATCGGGCCTTCCAGAGCCTCAATAAGCTCCCTGAGGGTGATCCGGTCGGCCGGTCTTGCGAGAAAGAATCCCCCGTTTGCGCCCCGGCGCGATTTGACGAGCCCCGCCTTTCCGAGCGTATGGAATATCTTGGCGAGAAAGCTCTGGGGCACTTCCTCAGCCTGCGAGATATCTCGCAGCAGGACTGCCCTCTCACCGCCTTGCTTGGCCAGATAGAGAATACAACGGATACCGTAATCGGCCCCTCTCGTCAAGCGCATAGACGTTCCCCTCTCAAGACCCTCCCCTGATGTTCACTGCTCAGGCGAAATCTACCTTAATAGCTCATCTTTGTCAAGAAAGGCGACTCCCCCACCACACGAAGAAATCCAGACGACGGCATCCCGGGCGGGCCCGGCGCCGGGCGAGAGCGCGACTATCCAGAAAGGCCCCTTATGTAGGATCCCTCTCCAGGGTCCCCTGTCCAGGGACCCCTGTCCGGGGCCCTCTCTCCAAGGCTGCGTCTGCAGCAGATCCTCGTGCAACAGCTCCCTGCGATCGGCCCCGGCCGCCCGATTCGTCATCACCTGTTGATTGCCGGCAGCCTCTGCCCGGCCTGCCGACGGCGATCAATACTCGACGAGTTTTTTCTACATCTATGTCACGGCCGGCGTGTCATTCCGCAAACCGGGCCTGACAGTCAGAAAAGAGCGCGGCTCAGTCCGAAAACGGGGCAGCTCGGTCCGAAAACAGCGCGGCTCAGTCCGAAAACGGGGCAGCTCGGTCCGAAAGCGAGGCAGCTCAATGCGCAAACAGCGCGGCTCAGTCCGAAAACAGCGCGGCGGCAAACGAACGAGGGTCGAACTCCGCGATATCAGCGATCGTCTCTCCCGTTCCCACATACCGTACCGGTATACCCAGCTCCTCCGCCGCGGCGATCACAATCCCTCCCCTCGCGGTCCCATCGAGCTTCGCCAGGACGATCCCGGTCAGGTCAAGGGCCTCGTGGAACAGACGACACTGGGACAGGCCGTTCTGTCCTGTCGTCGCATCGAGGACGAGCAGTGTGTCGTGCGGTGCACCGGGATGAAGGCGGGCGAGGACCCGCTTCATCTTGCGCAACTCCTCCATCAGCGGCGTCCTCGTATGCAGCCTGCCGGCAGTGTCGATGAGCAGCACATCGCCTCCCCTGGCGACAGTACTCGAGAGTGCATCGTATGCGACCGACGCAGGGTCGGCCCCGCTATGTGAGCCCACCATCTCCACGCCGGCCCGATCTGCCCAGATCTGAAGCTGCTCGGCCGCTGCAGCACGATACGTGTCACACGCCGCGACGAGCACACGCTGCCCTTCATCCACATACCGCTTGGCCAGTTTCCCGATCGTCGTCGTCTTTCCCGTTCCGTTGACACCGACGACCATCATCACCCTTGGACCGCCCGTCCCCTCTTTCGCCGCCATCGACGCCTCCGTCACCGGAACTTCGTCGGCACCTTCGCCGGCCTCCGGCCTCTCCCACCGAGGCCTCTCCCCCGGAGGCCTCTTCTCCGGAGCGGTCAGGCGCCGAGAGGCCGCCTCCAATATCTCCTCGATCTCCTCCTGGAGGAGCCGCGGAATCTCACCCGGGTCGTCCACCCCGTTCGAGCGCACCCGGGACTTCACCCGGTCGAGAATCCTCTCGCTCGCCGCTACCCCGACATCGGCGCTGATCAGGATCTCGCCCAGCTCCTCGAACAGGTCATCATCGATGCGCGCTCTCCCGCGCAGCACCCGTTCGAGACCGCTCTTCAGCTGCTCTCTCGTGCGGCGCAGCGACCCCTTGAATTTCCCGAGAACCGAAAGGACCATCGATTCACATCTCCCTACTCCGGCTCCCCGCCGTTGCCATCGCCACCGAACCGCACGGAGACGACCTTTGAAACACCCGGCTCCTGCATCGTGATGCCATACAGGCAGTCGGCGATCTCCATCGTCCGCTTATTATGGGTGATGATCGCAAACTGCGTACGCTCACTCAGCTCCTTCACCAGTGCCGTAAACCGGCCGATATTCATGTCGTCGAGCGGGGCATCGATTTCATCGAGCAGGCAGAAGGGAGACGGCTTGACGAGGTAGAAGGCAAACAGGAGTCCAATCGCAACGAGAGCGCGCTCTCCCCCGGAGAGGAGCTCGATCCGGCTCAACCGCTTGCCCCGCGGCCTCGCCACGATCTCTATGTGTGCCTCCAGTGGGTCGACTCCCTCCTCGATCCTGATATCGGCATACCCGCCCTCAAACAGCCGCTCGAATATCGAGCGGAAGTTTTGCTGCACAGCGTCGAAGGTTTCGAGAAACTGAGTTCGCGCTGTCCGATCGAGCTTCCGCACCGTCTCACCGAGCGTCTTCCGCGCCTCAACCAGATCCGCTCGTTGAATCACCAGGTGATCGAGCCGCTCACGTTCACGCCGATGCTCCTCGACCGCGAGCATATTCACCGGTTCCATCCTCCCGATCAACCGCGTCAACGTCTCGATCTGGTTGCCCAACTCTTCTCCCGAGAGCTCGGGAAGGGGTTCGAGGTCGGCGAGCGCGACGTCGCCATGCTCGTCCCGCACACGTTCCTCCAGAGACTTCCGCTCCATCTCCCGCTCCAGCGCCTGCATCCTGAGCCGGTGCGCATGCTCCGTCGCCTCGGTGAGCGCCTGTCTGGCCTCCTCCAGCTCAGCGCGGCCCTGCTCGATCTTCCTCGACCAATCCCGCGCCTCCTCGTCCAGCCGTTCCACCGCCTGGCCTGCCTCGGTCTGCTCGCCCTTGAGCCTAGAGACCTCGCTCCGTGTCTCACCGATGAGCTCGTTCAGTTGCTCGGTGGACTCGAGCGCCTCGGCACCGTCCTTCTCCACTTGTCCGAGCTCGCCGATGATCTCAGCCGCCGCCTTGTTCGCCCTCTCAACACCGGCCACAAGGCGCTCGAGCTGACCGTCGAATCGAATGACGCGGATGTTACACTCGTCGATTCCCTGCGAGAGCTGCGTGCGACGTTCAGCCAGGCCGCGGACCCGCACGTCCTCGGCAGCGGCATCGCGCTCCAACGCAGCCAGATCCTCCCCGAGCCGCCGGACGATCTCATCGAGACGACCCTTTTCGGCGAGCAGCTCCTCCGAGCGGGCTGTCACCCCGCCCAACTCGCCCTGGACGACGCGCTGTTTGTCCCTCAGCTGCCTCTCCCTTTCCGCTAACCCGGCGATCCGCTGCTCGAGTTCCGCCAGCTTGAGACTGTAGAGACGGACCCCATTCTCGTGTCCTTCGATCTCCCGATCATTCTCCTCGAGCCGGCGACGGAGATCAGCTCCTTCTCTCTCGAGCGCGGTCACCCCCGCCGCGAGCGCCTCAACCCTGGTCCGCAGCTCTTCCCCCCTCCTGCGGCGCGCTACCAGGTCGGGTTCGACCGTGCTGCCTCCGGTGACTATGCCGCCACGCTCGATCAGATCACCCTTCAGCGTCACGAAGCTCCACTCAGCATATCGATCGGCGAGCTGCCACGCGAGATCGAAGTCCTTCACCACGACGACGTCCCGCAGCACAGAGGCGATCAGGCCGCGGAGGGATTCCTCGCACTCGACGAGATCCCGCGCCAGCCCGACCACGCCGCCTTCAGACGCCAGCTCCGGCGGGAGCTCTCGAGGCCTATCTCCATTCTCGGCGCCAAGCGTCACGAAACTTGCCCGCCCCCGTCCATGCTTCCGAAGATATCGGACGGCATCTCTGATCTCTCCGCGTGCGCGCGCCACGACGTACTGCAGCCTGTGGGCCAGAGCTCCCTCGATCGCCCGCTCGAATTCGGCCGGAACCTTGATCATGTCGGCGAGAACGCCGATGAGCGCATCGCCGGCGAGCGGCGAGACGAGAACCGCATGGACTCCCCGGCCCATCCCCTCGTGCTGCTGCCGGGCCCGCTCCTGAGTCTCCAACTCCGCCTTGCGTGCCGAGAGTTCCCGCGACACCGCCTCTCTCTCGCCGTTCACCCGTTCGAGCTGGGCCTGAAGTTCCTCCCTCGTGCGCCGCAGGCGCTCGGATCGGGCGGCAACGTCGTCTGCCTTCTCCCTCTCCTGTCGCAGCTCCTCCCGCACGTCACTCACCCGCGTTGCCGTCCCCGACACCTCATCCGCGAGGCGCGATACCTCGGCAGCGAGGAACTCCCGCTGAGCGGCCGCTGCGTCAGTCTTCGCCGCAACCTCGCTCAACTCGGCCCTCCGCTCCGACTCCCGCTTCAGAAGTTCACCGAGCTGCGTCTTCATCCTTGACGCGAGCGCGCGCCGTCCGGCGAGCTGGCTCTCCACGACCGACAGCTCGGAACTCAAATCTCTCAGATGGGTAGCTCCTGCCGTTCGGCGCTCCCTCACGGCCTTCGATTCCCGGTCGAGACTCCGGGCTTCATTCTTCACCTCCGCGAGGCGCCGGCGGAGCCGGGCGGTCGCCTCGGTCGAACGCTCGCGACGTTCATCACACGCCAACTGGCGCTCCCTGAGAACGAGCAACTGTTCCTCTGCCCGCTGCATCGCGGAGGTCAGTACTGCGGCTCGGTCCTGGGCCTGCGTCCGCCGCTGAACGATCACATCGTGATGCTCTTTCCATGCGACGAGTTCATCGGTGCGGGCAGCGATCCACTGCATCCTCTCGTCCCGTCGTGCCTGCGCTTCCGACAGCTCTCCCTCGAGGGCACGTGCTGCTGCGATCACATCGTGATGGCGCCGGCGATACCGTTCCATCACCAGCTTGCGGAGTTCCTCCTTTCGTCCGCCATACCGCGCCGCCGCCTTCGCCTGGCGCGAGAGCGATCGAACCAGCTTCTCGACCTCAGCGACCAGATCTTCCACGCGATGGAGATCCTGCTGCGTCGTCTTGAGCTTGCGCAGAGTCAGGTGTTTCTGAGCATGATATTTCGCGATCCCCGCCGCCTGTTCGAACATCGCCCGACGCTGGGCCGGATCGGAACTGAGTAACGCCTCGACCATCCTCTGCTCGAAAATCGCGTAGGCGTGAGGTCCAGCTCCCGTCCCAACTATGAGATCGGTGACGTCGCGCAGACGGCACGGCGACCGGTTGATCAGGTACTCGCTCTCGCCCGAGCGGTACAACCGTCGGCTGATCTCGACTTCCTCGAAGTCGATCGGCAGAAGGCCCTGCTCGTTCGTGAAGGTGAGCGTCACCTCTGCCATGCCGACGGGGGGCCGCTCTCTCGTGCCATTGAAGATCAAGTCCTCCATCCGCTCGCCGCGCAGTATCCGCGCATTCTGTTCGCCGAGCGCCCACCGAATCGCCTCCGCAACATTCGTCTTGCCGCACCCATTCGGCCCGACGAGTGCGGTCACGCCGGTTCCCAGGGACAGTTCGGTCCTGTCGACGAAAGACTTGAACCCGGAGATCACAAGCCGCTTCAGTTCCATATAATCTCCCCCTCAGCGATCGTGGAGAAGCTCTCCGAGATGGCCACCACATCTTGGGGAATACTTGGGCGCCACTATACCAGATCTGGAGTGGGGCGTCAAGCGGTTTTGCGGCCAACTGTGGGATCTCTCAAGTTCATCGTATCCCCCTCCGGAAGCTTCGCTGTCATGGGCCTGGCACCGCGGCGTACAGAAAGACGCGCCCCTGGCGCCCCACGGCTGGGAAGCTGTGGAGGCCAGGGGCAGCTGAGTTGAAGGCGATCCCTCTGACGCAGAGAGAGAGTACTCCGCTACATGCCGAGCGGCCGGATTGCCCACTCGGGTCCGTTCAGCGGCATGCTGCTCATCGGCTGCGTGACCGAGAAACAGAAGCAGTCACTGGCGATCGGGTTCAGAGCCTGTGGAGGCTGATAGACTGCCACCTTGATCACGTACCCGCTCACCGGCTGGACCTGCGGGATGTTCGGCACATCGAGCGCATAGTAGCGTGTCATCGAGGTACCGGCCTGCAGGGTCGGATCGGGATTACCGCCGCCGGTCGCATACGTCTTGGCCGGATTCGTGCTCCCGGGCAAGTACGCCATGATCTTGATCCGGAAGTTCTGCGCCGCCTGCGTGTTGTTGTGGTACCCGACCGAGAAATCGAGCGTAGCACCCTTCGGCACCGACCGCTGCATCGGCGAGACGACGCAGTGGACGTTCGGGGTCACATCGGGCAACACGCGGAAGTTGGCCGCCCAGTTGGCCCAGGGGATGGCGATGTTGCGCGGTGTAGTGGGCCAGTTGTCGTGTACGATCGCCCACCTGTTTCCGAGATTGTCGGTTGCATATCCGACACCCGTCACCATGTGCCCGATCCCCTGCTCTTCTTCGTACCAGTTCCACTGCTCTACTGGGTCAGGAGCGCCCGACGCATTGACCGCATTGCCCCAGGTGTAGTAGTCGACCCACTCGTCTTCCCAGAGCGATGCGGCGTCGGTCGCCTTCTGCCGCTTCCCCTCAGGAACCGGATTCCAGTACAGAAAGCTGGTGAGGAGAGGCCGCCCTGAATCGATCTCGGCCTTGTAGAACTCCCAGGCCTGCTCGGGATCCGGACCGTAGAACGGAGTGACGGTCCAGTTGTACCCCTGTTTGCACACTCCGGCGGTGTCCGGGAGGTTCGGGTAGGTCCCCTCCCAGGAGACGAAGTTCGTCAGACCGGGCCCGACGTCGCCATTGAATGTACCCATGGCCGCCGGAAAGACTGTGCCGTTCATGCGAACCGGGTCGCCCTGGTTGTTCGTATCCATGAACCACCCGATGTAGTCGGCCGCCTCCTTGCGCTTCGCGCAGTCGTTGATCCGGCCGATCGCGTAGCACGGCTGCCAGCAGTTGAGCACCTTGATCGCCCCTGGATTGACGCGGTACTCGTCCCAGAAGCTGACGATGTTGGCTGCAGCAGTGGGCGCGCAGAAGTTCGTGAAGACGCCCCCCTGCGGGAAGAGACCCGCGGGAGGCTGATTCTCGTCCGGCACACCGGTAATCATGGTGATGGTCCGGACGACGAAGACGAAGTGCTTCGGGATCGGCCACGGGTGAGGATGGAAGGGGTCGTTGTGATCGATGAAGTTGAACCCCCAGTGCTCGCCCGGGGTGAGACCCACGGAGCTGAAGTAGACCGTGACGAAAGTGCTGTCGCCGGGATAGAGGGTGCCCGAGGACGGCTCATCCCATGCCCACGTGACATCGGGAGTGATGTCGAACGTGAGCACGTCGTACCCATCATTGGCGACGAGCATCATCTCGGCGACTGTGTCTTCCTCGGAGACCGTCACGTCGAACTGGGTCGGGCAGACGCGCAGTAGTGGCTGGGCTCCGACGGGCGAACAGAGCGCCAGCAGCGCGACGAGCAATCCTGCCCCCAGGATCTGTCCCGAGGTGGTGAGGTTCTTCTGTGCAGTCATGGCTGTTTCCCCCTTCTTGAGAGGTTGGCTGGCGCTCCAAAACCGGGAGCAGACCTTTCCTTCCTGTGCCGATTCCTGTCGAGCGCCTTATGTTGCTCACTCGTGTCCGCTCAACCTACCACTATAAGCAATCGCCGTGCCAGGTGAGCTCAGGCTGCCGGGAGCCCAGGCGTTCGTCCATAACATTCTGTCCCACAAAGAGATACGTAGGTCGGTCTCCGTGGGAAATCAGGAGGACAAACAAGAGAAATGCGACCATTACGGTCGCACTATGGTGACGGTATCGAGCTTGTTCTATGTAATATAAGCGGTTAGAAGCATGACGGGAGTGGTCGCGTAGAGACCGCGACAGTCACACCTGCCGGCCGCTGGCGGCCAATCCCGGGGCAGCTTCCCTGGAATTCGGATTCCCCGGCCGGCGAACTCCTGGCGACCGGCAGCGGATCGCGGACAGCTCACCCCTGAACCGCAGACAACTGGACAGCGAACCGGCGACACCTCGCCAGCGAATCCCGGGCAGACCGCCTTCCAATCCCGGGCGGGTGCTTGGCTTCACCCGCAGCGATCAGTCTAGAATTCCGAACCGATGCTGAAGTAGTGCCGCATCTTCTCCGTGTGCGACACGAGGTCGGTGGGCTGCGCCAGGTCATACTTGAGGATAAGGAACCCGACGTTGAGCCTCGCCCCGAAGCCATATGCGGCGAACGCGTCCTCGATCCTCAGAACACCCGGACCGTCGGTAGTGAACGGCCGGAACTGGTCTGCATGCCAGGCGCCTCCGATGTCGAAGAACAGAGACCCGCGCACATTTCGCAGGTGGAGGGGTAGTGGCCATCCCATCTTCAGCCGCTCGATGAGCGGAAATCTGAATTCGGTATTCAACATGAAAGCGTTTGTGCCCGTGAGCTCGCCGTACCCCAGACCCCGCAGCGTCGTGGCGCCGCCGATCCGGTACAGCTGTGGATCGCGTCCTCTGCTCGCTCCGCTCACTGCACGGATGGCCGCTACATAGCGGTGACGGATGTTGAAGTACTTGCGGGCATCGATCGTCGCGCTTGAATAGGAGAGATCGCCGACCGCGTGCTCAACGCTGAGACGAGCTCGCATACCATCGATCGGGCCCGTGCTCCCGAACAGCACATTATCGGCGACGAAGGCAACGAACGGACTGGCGAAGTAGAGAGTCCCCTTGCTGGAAGTCTCACTCTGCCCGGAATAGTAACTCTGACGGAAGACCGCCCTGTTGATCGACATCGCATCCAAACCTAATTCGATCCGCCGAAAACGGTCGAACGGTCGGCTGAGCATGACCTGGCCGCCGCGATAGATCTGGCTCTCGAATCCGGCCTCCTCTTCGGCAACGAAGAGCAGGAAGTCATTCCGAAACTGGTACAGAGCGATACTCCAATTGGTGCGGTGCTGGCGGTTCAGATAGCCGATCAGGATGTCCGACTGAGACAGGGATCCGTATATGCTTGCCGCTCCGAACAGGGTATGGTTGCCGAGGACGTCGCTGAACGCCACACTCGTGTTGCCGGCGATCCCGACGTTCGACGAGTACATCGCGCCGGTTGCGCTCATGTCGGGGCTGAACCGGACCTTGTACCCGCGAATGGCAAACGAGGTCGTATCGGGGAGGCCATACCGCGATCCGCTGTTCTCATCCGACGTGTTCGCCTGGCCCGGCCCCTCCGCCAACTCACCCGTAAAGGGCTCGGATGGATCTCTTCAGTCGACTCGTTCGCCACGGCCACCATCCGGTCGAGCGGCCTCTCCACTACGTAGATGTCCCACCCTCCCCGCTTGAACGCGGAGAAGAGCATGCGATCACGCTCCCGAGCCCAGCTCATCGCAGGACTCCCCTGCGCGATCCCACAGACACCTGTCGAGAGATTGGTCACCTGGTACAGTCTATGGTCGATTAGATCGAACACGAATATGTTCGAGATACCGTTCCTGTCTGAGACGAATCCGATCTTCGTCCCGTCGGGTGACCACTGGGGAGAGTAATTCATTCCTTCCTGTCCACCGATCAGTTCGATCGTTCCCGTCGGCAGATCGTACAATGCGAGCCGCGACTGGCCGAACGTGAGAGCATCGACATCCGTATCAGGTCCCCGGTCTGTAACGAATACGATCGTGGTTCCGTTCGGCGACCATGCAGGATCCCTCACCGTGTATCTGTCATCGGTGAGCTTTCTGAGATTCGACCCGTCTCTATCGACGACGTATAGATCCGAGCGGCCGTGGTCGAGCCCGGCGAATGCAAGTCGGTCCCCCTCAGGAGACCAGGTCGGCGAGAGAAGGCCGTCGAGCCCGAACGTGAGGCGCCGTTCGATCCGACGCGTCCGGACGTCCATGACGTAGATCGCGTCCTCTGCCCCGATCTTGGCGGGAAACGCTATCACGCTGGCGTCGGGCGACCACGCGATCGACGTATGGAAGAATCGCAGGGACTCGAAGTCGGGTGATCGCTCGCCGCTCACCAACTTCACCTCGTACCGACTATCGACCGTCGAGGCGAGGTAGATGTCGGAGTACATGCTGCGGTCCGAGATGTAAACGTACTCGTCGCCCTCAGGCGATATTGCGCCGGCTACGTTGTACTGCGAGTAATCTGCGAGATGAGATGTGAGTCGATTCCCGGCATCACCGGGATCTTCGAGCCCGGCAACCTGCGGCAAGTATCGTCGCCGTATGTCGGAGATCCACTTCTCGCTCAGTCTCTGGAGTCCGATGCCGAGGGTCTGACGGAATGCGAGGTCGAGATCCCGCGTCATGGCCAGCTGATGCATCGTCTCCCCGATCCTCTCAACACCATATTTCCTGGCGATGAACTCCCAGACCCCCTGGCCGAATCGGTACACGCGGATATCGGCCACCTGGCCCAGCTGATCGAGGGTCGTCAACCTGCCCTCCATCGCCGCATCGCTCAGCCACATCTCGGTCTGCGCGTCGAGCCCGCCCAGCGAGAGATACTCGGCCATCCCCTCAATGAACCAGAGAGGCGGCTGGAACAGGAACAGATTCCGCATCGCCTCGCCTGACGCGCCGTACAGGATGTCGATCTGGAAGACGTGGACAAGCTCGTGCTTGAGCACGTGATCGAGTTCGGCGTAGGATCCGGTGAACGGGACGACTACACGTCGCCTGAGCAACTCGGTCAGGCCGCCGGTTCCGTCGCCGATGAGAGATGAGGTTATGTTGGTCTGCTGGAAATCAGTGTGGGATGCGTACAGGATAAGCGGAATCCGCTCCCGAGGTTCGTGAGAAAACAGATCCGCTAGTTCACGGTAGGATCGTTCCGCCATTCTGGCGGCATCGAGCGCCGCATCACGCTCGCCTTCGTAGAAATAGACGTCGAAGTGTTCGGTTTCGATCGTCGACCAATCAAACCGGTCGTATTGGACTTTATTCTGCCCGAAATACTGCGCTCCCGCTAGTCCAGGGCAGAACGAGGCAAAGAGCAAAACCAACGCGAGGGGTCGTAAGCGTCCCATCTATCTCCCCTCCCCACGCCTCGCCTGCGTCCATACCAGCGATGTACAACAAGTGAAGGCGGTGCTTAGTTGTCAAGTCCATCATACTGCCGGGGCACGGATGCCGCCGTGCCACCGTAACCAGTATATCACAATTGTCCATTCGAGATCAAGTAAAAAATGACGTGTTCCGGACTTTAGGCCGAGAGCCGGAATGAGGCCTGGGAGGCAGCGAACGGGAGCAACAGACCTCCGCGGCAACGAAAAATCTGGCCCCGAATATTGACAGAACGGGGTTTTGCACTAGATTTATGTATGTAGTTCGGGCGGCAGATCTGATGCTGGAGGCCGCCAGATTACAGGAAACAGCGGTTGTCGGCCACAGGCGCGGCCTGAGCAGGTCAGTGTGACCGGCCGTCCGCCTGGCAGGCACAGCTGCTGTAAAGGAATTTCACGTGGCTGCCCAGAGACAGGCCAACTCCCGAGAGCAGATCTACGCGGAGGTGGTGCATGGAACGCGCTAAGCAGTTTATCTTCTTGCACTTCGAGGAGATCCTCGTCCTCAGTCTGGCTATTGTCGTCGTCTCCGTCAACTTCTTCATCCTGCAGAAGCTAGCATTTCTGAACATCTACTATCTTCCGGTTCTCATCGCGGGGTACGTGCTGGGCAAGAGGATGTCGATCCTCACCGCCGTATTCTGCGTACTCCTCGTCGCGTTCACCGCTCTCAACAACTTCAGCGGATTCAAGGCTGCATCAACCCTGTCGGGCGGCCTTCTCACGGCCACCGACATGGCACTCTGGGCCGGGTTCCTCATCCTGGCCGCCTATGTGGTCGGGACACTGTACGAACAGAAGGAGAAGAGAGTCTCGGAGCTGAAGAATGCCTATGTCGGGGTGCTCGAGATCCTCGCAAAATACCTCGAATCGTATGACAAGTATACGAGGAGCCACTCCCTGCGGGTGGCAGACTATGCAGTCAGCATCGCTATCGCCATGGAGCTACCGCGCCACGAGGTGGAGAACATAAAGGTGGCCGCCCTGCTCCATGATATCGGAAAGATCGAGATCAGCTCCGACCTGATCAAGAAAGCTGCCGCCCTGACAAACGAGGAGAAAGAGAAGGTGGACAGTCACCCTCGAAAGGGGATGGAACTGCTGTACATGGTGGGGCCGGTCCTGAAGGAAGCGATGCCCATAGTGGAAGCGCATCACTCATATTTCGTGGAAGTGGGGACCCCTCAAAAGCAGCGGACCAGAGAGATTCCGGTGGGAGCGCGGATACTGGCCGTCGCAGATGCTTTCGATGCGATGGTGACCGACAGGCCCTACCGCAAGGGCAAGCCCCACTGGGAGGCTCTGGAGGAACTGGAGCGCTGTGCCGGCACGCAGTTCGATCCTCAAGTGGTGGAGGCGTTCCGAAGGGTGTATGCGGAGAAAGCAGAAGTAGTATAGGCGCTGTCGCCTTCGCACGTCCTTTGCCCGGGCTCGTCAGGCACTACGAGCCCGGGTCTCTTTTTCACTATAGGTAGCCGAGATCTCGGAGCTTCTTCTCGACGAGCCTGCTATCTTCTTCGCTCATCACGCTCGGCTCAGCAAGCAACTCAGGGTATTTCAGAGTCTCGATATCCCGCAGCTCCTCCTCCAGCATCCTGACGATACCTTCCTCTCCCTCCCGCAGATTGTTATCCTCCATGGGATCATTCTGGAGATCGTACAGCTCCGGAAGATCGGGATTGGATGCGCTGACGATGAGCTTCCATCGAGGTGTCCTGATCCCCATACGCTTTCTCGTCTCTAGGATGACGGGTCTCTCCGGCAAGGACTGGTCTTTGACGAGAGGCAAGAGGCTCCTTCCGTGAATCCGTTGATTCAGGCGATCGGCCAGACCGATCGCATCGAGTATCGTAGGCAGGATATCAACCTGAGAGACCTGGCTATCGACGATCTTGGCCTCAGGAAAGAGACCAGATCCCACGGCAATCAAAGGAACCCGCACGAGGAACTCGTACAGACCGTCCCCGTGAGAGATCCACCGGATGTGCGCCTTTGGCTGATGCGGGTTCCAGGACTGTTTTCTCAGCTTTCTCAATTTCCTCAGAATACCCAATCTAGCATTCACCACCCTGCCTGGCCTCGTAAACAAAGGTCTGAGCACAAGAGGCGGGTAGTCATAGTTCTCCCCATGATCCCCGTGGAGGAGAACGATAGTTCGATCAAGATCTACCGAATCCAAAATGCGCTGCAAATGGTGGTCCAGGCAAGAGACGGCCCTTTCATATCGGTTACGACCATAGAGTCTGGAGTTGAACGGTTTCAAGACTACTCGAGGCATGTGGAGTTCCCAGAGATGGAGAAAAAGGAACCACGGTTCTTCCAGGGTCCTGCCTCTTAGTGCATCCAGGAGTTCCCTCCCCCAATCAGAGTAGACATCGCATTCCACAGCTCTGTGTAGATATTGCTCGAACCCTCTATCCAAGCCCAGCTGTCTCAAAAGCGGCCCCGTAACCATGGCATAGGTGTGGTACCCATTCTTGCCGATGATCTCCGGCAGTGTTGCACACCTGGGATTAAGGGTGCCGAACCTTCTCTTGCCATGACGCTTCATCATGATGCCATGCACAAACGGGTACACACCGGTCAGCATGGTCGACACAGTTGCCTGCGTGGCGGCCGACACCGATATTGCCTGGGTGAACGCCGTACCCCCTTCCTTAAGGCGATCGATGGTGGGCGTCTTAACGAACCTCTCCTCTCCAAAGCACATGTCCGCTCGGAGACAGTCGATGAGCAGGAAGAGGATGTTTCTTTTCGCTCCCATAGAAGTCAACCTCACGTTCCACCTGCGATGACCTGTTACACTCCTATGCTGCCTGCACTCAGCCGTTCGAGCCAGGGAGGAACATCGCATCCCGCCTCTGGTCCCCACGTCCCCCACGACTCGAACACCTACTATACCAAGCAACGCCGAGGGAGTCAAGGAAGTCGCACGGGAACGGTGAAATCCTGTCGCCGGCCGGCGCCGACGGCATCGAAGCATCCTTGACTTCGTCCATCTCGTCGGCTATGATATCCGCGCAGGCACGACAGATCCCCATCTGCCCTGAGCCCGGAGTCTTCAGGAAATGCGTATCCCTCTGAAACTCAAGTTCGTCCTGGCGTTCATCCCGGTGGTCATCATTCCCGGTGTGATAGCTACTGCAGTGGGCCTCCATTTCATTTCGACGAATGTGGTCCGAGAAGTCCAGGAAAGAGTGAGGACAGATCTCAATGCGGCGCGGGAAATCTACGACCAGCGCCTGAGAGATATCGAGAGAGCGCTCACGCTGACCGCTATGAGAACGTTTGCCGTTCAGCACGCGCTGCTGGCGAACGACCGCGAGCTGCTTCTCTCCGCGCTGCAGACCGCGCTGAGAGAGGAGAACCTGGACATACTGGCCATAACCGACGAGCGCGGGCGTGTGGTCGCGAGGGCCCAGAACCCCGATGTGTATGGGGACAGCCAGAGTGAAGATGCACTCGTCAGGAGAGTCCTGCAGCACCGAAGGGCGTTTTCGGCGACCCAGATCGTATCCAGGCTGGAACTGGAGAAGGAGGGGGAAGAGCTTGCTGAGAAGGCGCACATCACGTTCATCGAGACTCCACGGGCAAGGGTGCGAGCGGAGACTGAGGAGACAGCCGGCATGATGCTGAAATCGGCAGTCCCCGTGCTGAGCGATGAGGGAGTACTCATTGGCGTAGTCTATGGTGGATCCCTCCTCAACCGCAACTTCGAGATAGTCGATCGGGTCAAGGATGTCGTGTACCAGGGTGTCACGTATGAAGACCAGGATATGGGAGCTGCCACCATATTCCAGGGAGATCTTCGAATATCGACAAATGTGAGAAATGCAGATGGATCTCGCGCGATCGGAACGCGCGTCTCGGAGGAGGTGTACGACACCGTACTTAAGAGGGGCGAGACGTGGATCGAGAGGGCGTTTGTCGTGAACAACTGGTATATAACCGCGTACGAGCCCCTGAGAGATGTCGATGAAGCGGTCATAGGAATGCTGTACGTGGGAATGCTGGAGCAGAAGTATGCCGACATGAAACAGAGAACGATGTGGGCATTCGTGAGTATCACCTTTCTCGGAATGGCCCTTGGCGCCATCGTCTCATATCTTCTGGCGAATGGCATACTCAAGCCGATCAGAGCTCTGGTCGCTGCATCGAAACGGTTGGCAGAGGGGGATTTCTCCCATCGCGTCGGACAAATCTCAGAAGATGAAATCGGGGAACTCGGCCAAACGTTCAACATCATGGCTTCCTCGCTCAAAGAGAGAGACGAGAAACTGAAAGAGCACGCAGAACGGCGAATCATGGAGTCTGAACGGCTCGCCACGATCGGCCAGCTGGCGGCGGGGGTGGCGCACGAGATCAACAACCCCCTGGGCGGCATCCTGGTCTACAGCCACCTTCTTCTGGAAGATACGGCAGAGGACGATCCGAAGAGGGCGAATCTGGAGAAGATTGCAGGAGAGGCGACACGATGCAAGGACATTATCAAGGGACTGCTCGACTTCGCCCACCAGACAGAGCCCAAGATAGAACCCGCGGACCTGAACCGCCTCGTGGAAAGCGCCCTCGGACTACTCGAGGATCAAGCACTCTTTCAGAATATCAATGTCGGCAGAAGACTTGCACCTTCCCTTCCAGAGATCATGGCCGACGGCAATCAACTCGTACAGGTATTCATAAACATCATGCTGAACGCAGCTGAGGCAATGGAAGGAAGAGGCGATCTGCTCCTGGCGACACGGCTGGGCGGAGATGGACGATACGTTGAAGTCGAAATCACGGATACAGGGCCCGGCATACCAGAGGACGTCGTAGAGAAGCTGTTCGAACCGTTCTACACGACGAAAGAAGTGGGAAGTGGCACGGGCCTCGGTCTGTCGATAAGTTACGGCGTTATCGAGCGTCACGGAGGAACCATACAGGTGAGAAGCCAGGTAGGGGAAGGGGCCACCTTCATTATCAGGCTACCGATAGAAGAACCAGCAATGCGCCCGGAGGAGATATAGATGGTTATTGCGCCCAATGTACTCGTTATCGATGACGAGCAGGTCATTCGCGACTCCTGTCAACAGATTCTCTCCCGTGACGGCTACGCCGTGAAGGTCGCAGAAGACGGAAATGTGGGTCTTGCCATGATGGAGAAGCAGGCGTTCGACCTCGTCGTCCTCGATCTCAAGATGCCGGGCCTGGATGGAATGGAGGTGCTGAAGACGATACGGGCCGACGACCCCAGTGCGATTGTGCTCGTCATCACAGGCTATGCCACCGTAGAGTCGGCCGTCGAGGCTATGAAATCGGGCGCCTATGACTTCATACCCAAGCCATTCACACCGGACAACCTCCGTGCGATTGTGAAACGTGCATTAGAGAGAAGAAGACTGATACTCAACAACATATACCTTGCGGAGGAGTTGAAGTCGACAATCGGAGAGGCCGTCCTCATCGGGAAGGGCAAGGCGATGGAGGAGATCGATGCGCTAGTGAAGAAGGTGGGACCGACGGACAGCACTGTACTGATATACGGCGAGAGCGGAACCGGGAAAGAACTCGTGGCGAGAGCCCTCCACCGGAATAGCCCCCGAAGCCCCAGGCCGTTCGTCGTCGTCGATTGCGGCTCCCTGGTCGAAAGCCTCTTCGAGAGCGAACTCTTCGGGCACACAAAGGGATCCTTTACCGGCGCCACGACGACGAAATACGGCAGATTCGAAGTGGCGAATGGCGGGACCATATTCTTCGATGAGATAGGGAACATCAGTCTGAGCGTCCAGGCGAAGTTGCTCAGAGCGATACAGGAGAGAGAGATCGTCAGAGTCGGAAGCACTCAGGTCCTGAGAGTCGACGTTCGAATCATCGCTGCGACGAACCGAGACCTGGCAAGCACGGTTAGAACGGGATCCTTCCGCGAGGATCTCTTCTACAGATTGAGCGTAGTTCCGATTGAGCTCCCTCCGCTGCGCGAGAGGAAAGAGGATATACCGCTCTTGGCGGACTATTTCCTCAAGATGTACAATCGGGAGAGGAAGAAGAACATACTCGGGATCACTGATGAGGCGATGGAACGGCTGGCCAGATACGAATGGCCGGGAAATGTACGAGAACTCGAAAATGCAATCGAGAGGGCAGTCGTTCTCGCGGAAGGCGACGTGATCGAGCCGAAGGATCTCTTGTACTATGGTCTCAGAGTAGATCAGGAGGATGACGGCGCACCGGAGCAGAAGACACTTGCGGATGTGGAACGAGAACACATAGAGAGGACGCTCACAGCGTTCGAAGGCCACAAAGGCCGCACCGCCGAGGCACTCAACATAGACAGGAAGACCCTGCGGCAGAAGATGAAGAAGTACGGGATCACCGCATAATCCGTTTGGTGCGGAACTCCCAACCGGATGGGGAGAAACGCCCCACTCTGCTTCTGGGTCGGGTACCCGCGTTCAAAGCAGGGCATCTGCCGGCAAGGTTATAACACTCGATACAGCAGCCACTTAGGTATTCTCCTGAGTGGCTTTTTTCGTCTCTACGGGAAGTCTGGCGCGGAATTTGCTATACCCTGCGGCGGGAGGCAGCAGAGTGCCTCGCAGCTATCTGCAGGGAGACTGGCGCAATGTTCAAACCAAAGACGATCCTCCTCATAGATCCCGATCTCCGGACCCAGGACGAGTTCTCTCGGCTCCTGTCCCAAGACGGCTGTGACGTAGAGAGGGCCAGCCGCATCTCAGACGCGATCAAGCGAATTCGGAAGGTACGGTTCGACTGCATCATCATCGACCAGGACCTGCCGGATATGGAAGGCTGTGAAGCCATTCCGATCATAAGAACCCTCGACCCGAACGTGCACATAATCATGACTGCTTTAGTCAATACAAAGCAGTTAGAGAGTAAGATCAGGCAACAGGACGTTTTCTACTACTACATCAAATCCTTTGACAGAAAGGAGCTGAGAGCCGCCGTGCAGAACGCGTTCAGAAGACCGCAACGAGATCCAAACACGGAGAAAGGAAAGACGCGGACTGATGCACAAGCTCAACCGCGTCCTCAGGTGACCCCGTCACCGGCATCACGGGACGCATCCCGTGAGGAGGCAGTCGAAATGCAAAAAGAAAAGAACAAAGAAAAGAACATTCTGATCGTCGACGACGACCCGGACTTCGTGGATGCCACGCGAAGAATCCTGGAGGACGCGTCGTACCGTGTACAGACGGCACTGAGCGGAGACGAGGCCCTGGAGGCCTTAGACGCGAGTGTCCCTGACCTCATAATCCTCGACATAATGATGCAGAAGGGCGCGGACGGCATCATCCTGTCGAGGAGGTTCAAGAAGGACGAACGACTGAACAAGGTTCCGATCCTCGTGCTCACGTCGATTACCGAACAGACCGGCTTCAGCTTCATCGGGGAACCGAGGCATCCCCGCTTCTTCCCCGTCGAAGAGTTCATGGAGAAGCCGGTGCCTGCCCAGGAACTCCTGGCAAAGATCGACGAGATGCTCTCCAAGCCCCGGGCATAGGAGATTCGGAAGATAGAAGGAGTGGATCATGGAAAACCAGGCCAGGATACTCATCGTAGACGATGACGCAGATTTTGTGGCCGCCACCAGGAAGATCTTAGAAGCCAATGGGTACGAGGTGGACTCCAGCTACACCACACATGAGGCGAAGAAGAAGATTCGGGCACATCGACCGGACCTGATTCTCATGGATGTGATGATGGAGAGAATGAACGACGGATTCGTCCTCTGCACTGAGCTCAAGAATGACGATCGGTATAAGGACATTCCGGTCATTGTGCTCACCTCGGTGACAGAAAAGACCGGACTCAAGTTTTCTCCCGAAAAGGACGGCGAGTACCTCGAAGCAGAGGCTCTTCTGGACAAGCCTGTCGAGCCCGCAGAGCTTCTGAGGAGAATCCGGGAGCTGTCGAGCTAATGATCCAGCCTCGAGCATATGGGGGCTTGAGATGACGCAAGGTCTACCTTCCGTTCTCATTGTCGATGACGAAGAAGTCGTCAGAGATTCATGCAGCCATGCCCTGGCTAAGGTTGGATATGCGGTCGACGTCGCCGAAGACGGCACGGTCGGACTCGAGAAAGTCGAACATCTGAAGCCCGATCTCGTCCTGCTCGACCTCAAGATGCCCGGCATGAGTGGGATGGATGTGCTCACGAAGATATCGGAAATCGATCCGAACATCGTGACAGTCGTCATAACAGGCTATGCCACCGTCTCCTCGGCTGTAGAGGCTATGAAGCGAGGTGCGTACGATTTCCTCCCCAAACCCTTCACGCCCGACGAGCTCAGAATCATCGTCAAGAGGGGAGTAGAGAAGAGAAGGCTCGTCCTCGAGACCCAGGCCCTTCAGGAGGAGAGGGATCTGATGAAGCGGAATTTCATCACAATGGTCTCACATGAGCTCAGGACGCCATTCGCCGCGATCCTCCAATACTTTGAGGTCATTCTGGGAGGCGCAGCAGGTGAGGTGCCCCCCGAGCAGAGACAAATACTGGAGCGCATGAAAATCAGGATTCAGGGCCTGCTCACACTGACTCGTGATTGGCTCAACCTGGCCCAGATCGAGAAGGGTAAGCTCGTCGAGAAGTTTCAGGATCTCGACCTGGCCCCCATCATCTCCGAGACTGTTGACCTTATGCGTGAGGAGGCCGAGGCCAAGAAGGTTACGTTTGACATCAACTTGCCCGACCCACTGACAACCATCCGCGGTGACATGAGGACCCTGAACCAGGTCTTCATCAACCTGATCGCCAATGCGATAAAGTACAACGTGGAGGGCGGGAAAATCACCATAACTGGACGAGAGGACGATTCCAACGTGCTGATAGACGTCTCCGATACGGGCATCGGCATCTCAGAAAAAGACCTCCCGTTCATCTTTGACGAGTTCTATCGCGTCAGAACGAATGGGAGAGAAGGAACGGGACTCGGGCTGTCGATCGCCAGGAAAATAGTCGAGGCTCATTCAGGGTCGATTTCAGCATCCAGCGAATTGAACAAGGGGAGCACCTTCGTAGTCTCCCTGCCAAAGGCGCGAGAATAGAGGGAGATGCCAATGAAGATGGTCAAGTTGCAGAAGAAGAATCTGAATGCTTTCCTTGCAGGTCTCGAGAAGTTCGGCGACTTGCATGGCCCGGTGAGGAGGGATACCAACGACTTCGCATTCCAGAAGGTCGACGCACCCGAGCAGATTGCGCACGATTGCCTGAGGACCATTCTGCCTCCAAAGAAGTACTTCACGAAACCCGTGGATACGATGTTCACGTTCTCAGAGGCGGAAGGATATCGCGCACCCGACAAAGATCTCCATACTAAGATCATTCTCTTCGGCGTTCACCCCTGCGATATTCATGGGATCAAGATACTCGATCTGGTATTCGGCGGCCAATATCGCGATGAGTACTACTTCGCGAGAAGACGCAATGCGATCGTGGTCGGTCTGGATTGCATGCCAGACGAATACTGCTTCTGTCGATCAACCGGAACTGACTTCACTGAAGACGGCTTTGACCTGTTCCTGTCCGATATTGGCAGCTCCTATCTTGTGCGAGTCGGCACAAGCCTGGGAGATGATATCGTTCTCGAAACATCGACCCTGTTTCAGGAAATCGGCGACACCGATAGAAGGGCCTACAAGAGGAGGTCGGCTCAGCGGATTAACTCGTTCGAAGTTGAAATCCACCTCGAGGATCTGCCCGAAATCATGGACCTCGAATACGAGAGCAGGATCTGGCAGGAATTGGGTGACAAGTGCCTCAGTTGCGGCACATGCTCGATGGTCTGCCCTACGTGCTACTGCTACGACGTCGTCGATCAGCTGAATCTGGACGCCAAGAGCGGGAGCCGACTGAGAAGATGGGATTCCTGCCTGTTCAAAGACTATGCACTCGTAGCAGGCGGTCACAACTTCCGCGCCGACAGGGGCTCAAGGATCAAGAACAGATACTTCCACAAACAACGAGGGTTTGTGGCCCAGTTCGGTCGGCCGAGCTGTGTCGGCTGTGGCCGCTGCATTGTGTCGTGTCCGGCCGCGATCAGCCTGGTCGATGTCCTCACCAAACTACGGAGCAGAGGCAATGAATAGAGAAAACATCTATTTTCCCCATCTCGCCCAGATTACCCGCATTCTACCCCAAATCGAAGACCATAAGCTGTTCGGGCTGACTTTCGTAGACAAGTCGATGAAGGATAATTTCTCATATCGGCCGGGCCAGTTCGTAGAACTGAGCATCATAGGTACGGGTGAGGCGCCGATATCTATCTCCTCCTCCCCCACCCGCCCGGGGACCGTAGAACTCTGCGTCAGGCGGGTGGGCCGGGTGACGAATGCCCTGTACAACCTCGAACGGGACGATCTCGTGGGTATCAGGGGTCCATATGGGAATGGATTCCCGGTTGAGGAGCTCGAGGGGAATAATCTGCTCCTCGTCGCAGGCGGACTGGGGATGGCTCCTCTCAGGTCCTTGCTCTGGTACACCCTGGACAACCGAGAGAGATTCGAGGACGTGACCCTTATGTACGGTGCAAAGATCCCGGACGAAATGCTTTTCAAGTACGAACTCCTCAGCCTCTTGGACAGGCCTGACCTCAGATGCATGCTCACCGTCGACAAGGATGAAGAAGGCATCTGGCCTGCCCACATAGGAGTTGTGACGACGCTCTTCGATCAGATCGAAATAGATCCGAGTACAACCTACGCCGCCGTCTGTGGCCCGCCGGTCATGTATCGGTTTGTCCTGGAGGAGTTGCTGAAGAGAAACCTCTCCAAGGACAGGATTCTGATGTCACTAGAACGGAAAATGAAATGCGGTGTCGGCAAATGCGGTCACTGTGCCATCGGGTACAAGTACACGTGTCTGGATGGACCCATATTCACTTACTGGGACGCGATAAACCTTCCCGAACTGATCTGATAAGGAGTGAAAGATGGCCAAGCCAATTGTCGGTATCTTCGGGTTAACGGGCTGCGCGGGCGACCAATTGGTCATACTCAACTGTGAAGACGAACTGCTCGACCTGGCTGGAGCCCTCGACATCCGGTCCTTCCATATGGCGATGTCCGACAATGACGAAGACTGCGATCTGGACATCGCGCTCGTCGAAGGTTCTGTCGTACAGCCGGAAGAAGTGGAGATGCTCGAGCGCATCAGGAGCAGGGCGAGACTCCTCATCGCGATCGGCACCTGTGCTGTGTGGGGCGGAGTCCAGGCAATGAAGAACGAGGAGCAACGAGAGAAACTGAAGAGACAAGTCTATGGCCCGAAGGGAAAAGACTTCGGCATCATCCCATCCCAACCTCTCAGCAGCTTTGTCAGGGTCGACTATGCAATATCGGGCTGTCCGATTGAGAAGGATCAGTTTCTGCAGGCGGCGCTCTCTCTCATACATGGAGACCTCCCGGTGCTCCCCGACTATGCAGTCTGCACAGAATGCAAGATGCGAGAGAACAGTTGCCTTCTGCTGGAACGAGGCGAATTGTGCCTCGGGCCGATCACGGTCGCGGGCTGCAATGCCCGGTGTCCTGCATATGGCCAGCCGTGCATCGGCTGCAGAGGGCCGGTCGAGGAGGCTAACGTCGCTTCCGAGGTGAACCTCCTGAGAGAAAAGGGTTTCACCCTCGTCGACATCCAGAACAGACTGCGGACATTTGGAGGCCAATCAGAGGTCATGCAGGTGGCACCTACAGAACGGGGCAGATGATGAGCACAAAGACCATTACTGTCGGTCGCGTATGTCGTATCGAAGGACATGGCGGGATCACGGTGGAGATGAAAGACGGTAGACCTGCCAACGTGCAGATGGATATCATAGAAGGTACCCGCTTCTTCGAACCACTGCTCGTCGGCAGGCATTACCATGAAGTGACACCCATTGTCATGCGTATCTGCGCCATATGCTCCGCCGTGCATGCCGTCACTTCTCTCATGGCGATCGAGGATGCGTTCGGGATCAAGGTAAGCCCACAGACGAAGCTTCTGCGCGATCTTCTCGTCCAGGGAGGTAACATCGAGAGCCATGCTCTGCACCTCTTCTGCCTCGCCGTCCCCGATTTCCTCGGGTACAGCAGCGTCATCGAGCTCGCATCAGACCGTCCCGGCGAGGCGAAGATAGGCCTGGAGCTGAAAAATCTGGGCAACAAGATACAGGAGATGGTGGGCGGCAGAGCCATACACCCGGTGAATGCGGTGGTTGGCGGGTTCGGACTCGTCCCTTCCGAAGGAGATCTCGTCATCCTCAGAGAAGAGCTAGAGAAAGGCATCAGAAAGGCGCTCGCGACCATCGACCTCATGGCTGCTCTCGAGGTCCCGACCTTCCCCGAATCCCCCACACTCTATGCGGCACTCAAGCCGCCTTCCAACAAGTTCGGCCTCTTCGGCAACAAGATCGTGCTGTCGACAGGAGAGACGATGGACGTCCATGCCTACAAGGACCTGTGTAATGAAGTGACTGTCGCCTATTCCCACGCCAAACAGAGCAGATTCAGGGAGAGGCCGTTCATGGTCGGCGCGCTTGCCAGGGTCATGCTGTTCGGGAAGTTCCTTTCCGGACAGGCCAAGACGGCGTGCAGGAGACTCGGTTTGCATAAGCAGACCGACAACATCCTCTACAACAACGCAGCTCAGGCAGTCGAACTCGTCTATTCGATAGAGCGGGCGATTGAGGTAGTCGACGAGCTCCTTCACAGGGGAGTCAAGAAAGAGAGACCGCGACATGCGGAGATCCGCGAGGGATCAGGGACCGCGGCATCTGAGGCCCCACGAGGTACACTCTATCACAGTTATACCTTCAACAAGAAGGGCCGTCTCACAAAGGCCGACGTGATTACGCCGACAGCTCAGAACTGCGCAAATATAGAAAAAGACCTCCGGGCATCGGTGGAAAGAGCGGGAAAGGATCCGGTGGATGCTCTGAGGGAAAAACTCCAGATGGTCGTACGCGCCTACGACCCGTGCATCTCCTGTTCTGTACATCTCATAGATCTACGGCCTGAAGCGGAACGGGGCTAGCCGGGACGTCCGGCTTCCGGTCGCGGCTGGACGATATCGATGATTGCCCTGCACGGCGGTCGGACATCACTACACACCATCAATTCGCTAGGGCCAATGACTAGGGGAACTCACGTGAAGCTACAGCCCACATCTACCTGGCGGAGACCGGTACTCCGGATGGGATCTGGACCCGCGAACGGCTTACGGACCCCCGCCCGCGTCTCCGGCTGCCCGAGACGATCAATCGTCCTGCTCACCTCGATTCTCTCTCTCTTCTCGATTCTCGTTCTCATGGTGACGGCCGAGCTATGTCAGGCCAACGATTGGGAGTACTGGAGCAGAACTGACTTCAGAGTGCCACTCAATAAGAGAACCAAGCTCTCGATCAAGCCAGAAATCCGCCTGAGAGACAACATGAGCGAGTTCTATTACTTCAAAGCATATGTCGGCCCGACGCTCAAGATCACCGACCATCTGGACGCAGCTCTCTACTACGTCTACATACGCAAGCAGGTCGGTGACGTCTGGGAAAGCGAAGATCTCGCCACGCTCGACGGAACACTCAGCTTCGGGCTCAGTGATTTCAAGTTTGCCTGGAGGAACCGCGGCGAGTATGGTTTCGACAGTGAACGGTGGGTATATCGGGCCCGAATCAAGGGCGCGAGACCGGTCAGATTTTGTGGACGTCAGGTAGCGCCTCTCCTGTCGCACGAGCTGTTTTACGATTTCGATGGCGGATCATCAAACGAACGCCGAACGTCCATAGGCCTTTCCGCGAAACTCGTCGACAGGATAGCCCTCGAGGCCTCGTATATCTTCAGGAACAAGCGGCAAGGTGGCGAATGGAGAAGCGTCAATGTTCTCGATACAAGTCTGCAATTCAGCCTCTAGGAGGATGCGATGAAGAAGAGGTACGCTCTCACAGGGCTGTTGATGCTGACTGCCCTGGGATGCAGCAGGAGCGATCAAGCTGGAACGGAACCGGGGCGCCCGCTGGCTGTACGGGCGTGGCACTTCCCGGATATCGTCCATTCAGCAGCGATCGTCGGCAAGGCGAAAGGAACGTTCCGGGAAGCACTCGGGCCGAATGTGGAGATCAACTGGACGATATTCAATGCCGGGCCGTCAGCGATTGAAGCGCTCTTCGCTGGTGAGGTCGATATCGGCTATATCGGTCCGAATCCTGCCGTTAACGGGTACGTGAAATCGAAGGGCGAAGCCTTGAGAATCGTCTGCGGCGCGTCGAGCGGAGGTGCGGGCCTGGTGGTCCGGAAGGAAGCCGACATACGCACTAATGCCGACCTTCACGGAAAGAGAATCGCCACTCCCCAGCTGGGCAATACCCAGGACGTGGCCTGCCGGGCCTGGCTCAGGGACCAGGGCTTTGAGCTCACCGAAAAGGGCGGAACGGTCCAGGTTGTGCCGGTCAGGAATCCCGACCAGCTCTCCCTGTTCATAAAGGGAGAGATCGATGCAGCCTGGACGAAAGAACCCTGGGTGGCTCGGTTGATACGGCAGGGCAATGGAGAACTGTTCCTGGATGAGCGAGAAATCTGGCCTGCAGGGAAGTTTGTGACGGCCCACGTAATCGTGCGGACCCAGTTCCTGAGAGACCACCCGGACCTGGTGGAGGCATGGATACGCGCCCATGTAGACGTGACAGAATGGATAAACGACAATCCCGAGGAAGCCAGGACAATCATCAACGCCGGGATCGCGGAGATCACACACAAGGCATTGCCGGCCAATGTGCTCGAGGACGCCCTCTCGAGAACCACCTTAACATATGACCCGGTCACGAGCTCACTCTTCAAGTCTGCACAGTGGGCATACGAGTCAGGATTTCTCGGCAGCGAGGAACCGGATCTCTCCGGTATCTACGATCTCGCCACCCTGAACCGGGTGATCGCGGAGAAGCGACTCAAACCGATCGAATGAGGGCTGCCCGTTCATGGAACTCGTATTGAGAAACGTATCGAAGACCTTCCGGACAGCGAATGGACCGATCAAAGCGCTCGAAGACATTGATTTCCAGGTCGATACAGGAGAATTCGTCTGTTTCATCGGCCCCTCAGGCTGCGGCAAGTCGACTGTACTCAACATAATTGCCGGTCTGGAGAAACCCGATCCCCACAGTACAGTATCCATCGATGGCAGCCCGGTGGAGGGACCGGGTCCAGACCGGATTCTCATTTTCCAGCAAGACGCGCTCTTCCCCTGGCTGAACGTCATCAATAACGTCGAATTCGGTCTCAAGATGAAGAAATTCCCGAACGAGAAGGTGAGGCCGCTTGCCGAGGAATTCCTCCGGATGGTCCATCTCTCACGGTTCCGGAACTCATACATTCATGAACTCTCGGGTGGGATGAGACAGAGAGTTGCGCTCGCCAGGGCTCTCGTCGTGAACCCGAAAATGCTTCTCATGGATGAACCGTTCAGCTCACTCGATGCTCAGACCCGAGAGAGGTTGCTGATGCTTCTCCAGACGATCTGGTCGATAATCGGCAAGACGATTATTTTCGTGACACACAATATTCGCGAGGCTGTCTGTCTGGGAGACAGAGTCATAGTCCTCACTGCCAGCCCGGGAAGGATCAAGAGGGAATTCCGAATCGATCTGCCGCGGCCACGGAGGTTGGGCGATGGAAGATTGGTGGAGACGTCAAATCTCATCATGGGAGATCTCAAAGAGGAGATAGACAAGGTCGTGAGAGAGGAAATGGGTGATGATTAGACATGTGGAGCGGTTGGCCCTGTACGCGGCGCTCCTCGGCCTATGGGAACTTCTGTTCCGTCTGGAGCTCTGGCCCGAGTATCTCTTCCCCTCACCCCTGGGCGTACTGGAATCACTCCTTACCGGCTTCGCGAACAAGACATTCCTCGTGGGTATCCTCGTGAGCATGAAGCGGATTCTGTTGGGATATGGACTATCGCTCGTATTCGGAGTGGCATTCGGGCTCATGCTGGCCAGCATGAAGCTGCTCGACGAGTTCCTCGGTGCACCCTTGTTGGGGCTGAGGACGCTGCCCAGCATCTGCTGGCTGCCGTTGGGACTTCTCTGGTTCGGGTTGAACGAGAGGGCGATTCTGTTCGTCGTTGTCATGGGTGCGGCTTTCTCCATCAGCCTCGCCACCGCGGATGGAGTGAGAAACATATCGCCGATATACCTGAAGGCGGCATCGACCATGGGAGCGAGGGGAATCAGGAAGTATATTGGCGTGATCCTCCCGGGAGCACTCCCTTCGATTGTGACCGGAATGAAACTGGGATGGTCGTTCGCCTGGCGGTCTCTCATGGCCGGGGAGATGCTCTTCGTCAGTCTTGGCTTGGGCCACCTTCTGATGATGGGCCGGGAACTGAACGACATCAGGCAGGTGATCGCGGTGATGGTCGTAATAGTCGCCATCGGGGTCGTAGTCGACAGACTCGTGCTCGGGACGTTGGAGGAGAGAATCAGAGAGAGGTGGGGTCTGGAGAATCCGTGAGTTCCGAACAGGGGACTAGCGAATGTCCCTGGTGTGAGCCGGTACCGCCTCCCTGCGCTCTCGTCGCCGGAGAGACCACTTATACACCTCCCCCACGACGAGAATCGGAGCCGCGACAAGAACCATGAGCGCCCAGTCAACGCCCCTCAGGGGGACGGTGTGCATGGCCCGCTGCAGGAACGGAACATAGACCGCACAGGCCTGGAGGCCAGCTGACACCACCCACGCGATGAGCAGCAGGGGATTACTGAAGAAGCCAATACGCGTGAGCGGCTGGCGGAGTGAGCGGAAGTTGAACACGTTCACCTTCTCGATGAGGACGAGGCCGGTGAACGCGGCCGTCTGTGCGAGCGGCAGGGCATCTTCGATGCCGGCAGCCAGATAGTGCCGAAACAGCCACAGCGTCCCCAGGCCCATATACCCGCCCAGGAGCAGGATTCTCAAGATGCTGCCGTGGTCGAGAAGTGGAGCGCGAGGGGGCCGCGGCCGACGCTCCATGATCCCGCGCTCCGCAGGCTCCACGCCCAGTGCCACCGCAGTCATGCCGTCCGTCACGAGATTGATCCACAGAATCTGCACCGGGAGGAGTATGAGCGGGCCGCCCAACACTATATTGAGAAAGATGGCCACGATCTCGGCCGTGTTGGAACTCAGAAGGTAGCGCACGAACTTCTGGATGTTGTCATATTGACGCCTTCCCTCCTCCACGGCCCCGATGATCGTGGCGAAGTTGTCGTCGAGAAGGATCATGTCGGACGCCCCCTTGGCCACGTCGGTGCCACGCAGCCCCATGGCAGTGCCGACGTCGGCTTTCTTCAGAGCTGGTGCGTCGTTGACGCCATCCCCTGTCATCGCGACGACATCCCCCATTCCCTGCAACAGCGTCACAATCCGCATCTTGTGCTCAGGTGCCACCCGCGAGAAGATCGCCTCCTCCTCGAGTGCGGCGCGAAGCTCTTCATCATCCATGGCTGCGAGTTCGCGGCTCGTGACCGCGCGTCTCGCCCGCAGCCCGATCTTCTTTGCGACAGCCAGCGCCGTGGCCGAGGCATCCCCGGTGATCATAAGCACACGAATGCCCGCGCTGTACGCGAGCTGCACGGCCTCGGGCACCTCCCGACGCGGCGGATCGATGATCCCGACCAGGCCGAGAAGCGTGAGATCTCGTTCCACCTGGTCCTCTCCGAGCTCAGCATCCCGGGGGAGAACTCGCCGCGCTAATGCCAGCGTGCGAAGTCCCTCCCCAGCCAGACGCTCGTACGTGGAGATCGCCGCCTCACGGTCGGCGTCGCTAAGATCCCGTTCTTCTCCCCCTTTCAGAAGACGTGTACACCGCTCAAGAACCACCTCGGGCGCCCCTTTGACGTGCGCGATCAGTCCCGCCGAATGCTCCTGGATGACTGTCATCCGTTTGCGCCGGGAGTCAAAGGAGAACTCATTGACGAGCTGAGGTGCGCCATCAGAGTCGAGCCCTCCCTTCCGCGCCGCGACAACGAGGGCGGCCTCGGTCGGATCTCCCACGGCGTACCAACCTGTCTCATCCTGAGTGACGCTCGCACGGTTGCACCGCAGGCCGGTCTCAAGCAGATGACGCAGATCAGGATGGTCGCCCGGCGATATTCTCTCGTCGCCGTGACGAAACTCGCCCTCCGGGGCGTACCCCACCCCGGTCACTTCGAGCTCGCGCGACGGCAGCCAGATACGCTGGACTGTCATCTCGTTCTTTGTGAGAGTTCCGGTCTTATCGGTACATATGACGGTGGCGGCTCCCAGGGTCTCCGCAGCCTGCAGGCGACGAAGGAGGGCGCTGCGGCGGACCATGGCCCTTACCCCGAGGGCGAGAGTGATCGTAACGACCGCGGGGAGGCCTTCCGGCACGACTGCCACTGCCAGGGATATCCCCGTCAGGATCATCTCCAGCAGCGGTTTCCCCAGCAGCCATCCGGTGACCGCGACTACCAGCGAGACGATGACTCCGATTGCACCGAGCTGCTTCCCCAGCACACCCAGCCGATGCTGGAGCGGGGTGACCTCCTCGCCGACGGCGCGAGTCACCTGCGCTATGCGCCCGAACTCGGTATCCATGCCGGTGCCGACGACGATGCCACGGGCACGCCCGTTCGTGACCACGGTTCCCATCCAGACCATGGATGAACGCTCAGCAAGCGGCGCGCCCGAGTCGACAGGCGCCCGATCTTTGTATATGGGCACCGATTCGCCGGTGAGAGAGGATTCGTCCACCTGGAGATTGAGCACCTCGCTCAGGCGCAGATCCGCAGGAACGCGGTCACCAACCTCCAGCAGAACCACGTCGCCCGGCGTCAGATCCCTGGCGTCGACTATCTGCTCCTCTCCGTCCCGAAGCACCCTGCTGCGCAGCGCGAGCATCCTTTGCAGTGCTTCCAGCGCGCGCTCGGCCCTCCACTCCTGCACGAATCCGAGTACGCCATTGAGCAACACGATCACCAGAATGGTGATCGCATCGGTGATGCCCCCGATGGCGAACGAGATGCCGGCGGCCACGAGCAGGATGAGGATGAGAATGTTCACGAACTGGCGAGCGAACACCTGATACCAGCGCACCTTGTCGACGACCTCGAGCAGATTGGGACCATACTGTCTGAGCCGACGATAGGCCTCCGCAAGGCTCAGGCCGCGCTCTGGGTCAGACTCCAGCCGTCTGCCAACGGTCGGTATCTCTAGAGCGTGCCATGGCACCCTATCGTGGCACGGCGCCGCCTCCGGTCCAGCCGTACCGCCAGTCTGTGGTAGCAGGTCAGTTGACATCCCTAGCCTTCGAACCTCCTTCACACGAGCAGCATCGCTTCATCTGGAGTCCCTTGATGGCGTGTTGCATCATGGGACTCCGGACACCTCGACCTAGTGGCCGACATCAGCTCCGGGATCCTGGCAGACGGCGCGGACCCATCGCCGTCCCGTGAAACGCACGCCGGATCTCTCATGCCCGATCGAGCACAGGAACCTCATGAGGGGCCGACCGCTGGCACACGAGCTACGCGGACTTGAGGCCAAACAATAGAGCAATCCCCGCCAGAGCGATGAATGCCCCGGCGATAGCCCTCGGACTGATCCTCTCCCCCATCCCCGCGGCGACGGGAAGGACAAAGAGAGGGCTTGTGGCAAGCAGGGTCTGGGCCACGCCAGCTTCCGCGAACTTAAGCGAAGTCTGCTGCAGCCAGATCCCGAGGTAGGTACCGGTGAAGGTCGCGAAGGCGATCACTGCCCACAGCCTCCTGGACTGCTCGATCCGCAGCCAGCGGCCCACCGGCTGCCGTCTCACGAGAATCCACACGAGGATGGTGACGACCCCTGCCACGAGGCGCAGAAGTGCGCTCGGCAGAGGGCTGATAGCAGTCTGCGTCAATACGGCATGGGATATGACTGCTCCGGCGGCCTGCGCCAGCGCAGCCAGCACCCCGAACCAGACGCCTCTCCGCAGATGCGCAGCCTCGTGCGATAGACGAGGCACCCGTTCCGTCACAACCCACGCCACCCCCAGGACGGTCAATGCAATACCGAACCACGCACCGGGATTGAGCATCTCTCCCAGAAAGGCCAGGGCCATGAGTGCTGCCAGAGGCGGTGCCAGTATTCCCAGAAGCAGGGCCCGCCGTGCGCCCAGACTTCTCAGAGACTCGAAATAGGCCGTGTCGCCGAAGCCGATGCCGACCGCGCCGCTCAGGAGGAGCAACAGAAGAGAGAAGCGATCAATGGCGACGAGCAGTTCGCCTTGCGGCAGGAGCGTGAGGGACAAGAGAATGATCGCGAGTATGCCCTTGACGAGGTTCAGTTCAAGCGGCGGGACATGCTTCCCTGCACGCCCGTACGCAACAGTGGCGAGCGCCCACAAAAAGGCCGCACTGAGAGCGGCCAGTTCTCCTCTAAAATCCGCAATCGGAAGATGCATGTAGTAGGTAACGCTTCGAGCTGTACGGGGGCCGGGCTCAATCGCCGTCGATCAGGTCTCCCAAGCCGCCAAGAATGGATCCCTCCCCTTTTCGTCTGCCCCCGGCTCTGGGGGCGTGCTGCAGTATGCGGTCCGCCATCCGGGAGAAGGGAAGGCTCTGGAGCAACACCGTGCCGGTGCCGCTCAATGTGGCAAGGAACAGCCCCTCCCCACCGAAGAACATCGACTTCAGGTTCCCTGCGCGCTGTATGTCGTAGTCGATACGCGATGTGAAGGCCACTATGCAGCCGGTATCGACGCGGATGATCTCTTCCTTCAGTCTCTTCACTATTATCGTCCCACCCGCATGCAGGAAGACCTTCCCGTCGCCGCTGATGCGCTGGAGTATGAATCCTTCACCTCCGAAGAAGCCCGCCCCCAGGCGCTTGGTGAAGGCGATGCCCAGCCTCGTGCCGAGTGCGGCGCAGAGAAACGCATCCTTCTGGCAGAGAAGGTCTCCGCTCACCTTCGACATGTCGATGGGAAAGATCTTGCCGGGATATGGCGCGGCAAAGGCCACCCGCTTCTTACCCACCCCGTTGTTGGTGAAATGCGTGAGGAATATCGACTCCGAGGTGAGGACGCGCTTGCCGACATTGAGCAGCTTTGCGAGGACTCCTTCGTCGACATCGGACCCGTCGCCCATCTTCGCCTCGTACGTGATGCCATCGTCCATGTAGTTCATCGCGCCGGCCTCTGCGATCACCGTCTCGCCCGGATCGAGCTCTATTTCAACGATCTGTATATCATCGCCGAGGATCTCATAACCAACGTCATGAGATCGCATGGGTCGTCGCTCCTTTCTTTCCCTCCTGGACAAGCACGGCGGAGAGGGATTGCCCGGATGTCCTCAACCCTGCACCGGATCGACGTCGTCGCCGAGAGCGAAGAGTGCTGCCCCGATCACGCCACCGTCGTCTCCAAGTGCCGCAGGGACGACAGAGACATGGCGATCTTCGAGCCGCATGGCGCGTTCCTCCATCGCCGCCCGAGCAGGCTCCAGGATGAGGTCACCGGCATGGGAGATCCCGCCCCCGATCACGATGATCTCAGGATCGAGCAGGTTAACGATGCTGGCGAGTGCGATTCCGAGATAGACCCCGACATCATAGAGCACACGGCGAGCGGCCTCATCCCCGCACTCGGCAGCGCGTGCCACGATCTCCGGCGTGAGTTGCTCGTGGTCGCCACCACTGAGCCTCCGCATCTCCTCACCTTCCCCGCGCTCGATAGCCATGCGCGCGCGCTCCGCGATCGCGGAGGCACCGACGAGGCTCTCCAGGCAGCCGCGGTTCCCGCAGTTACAGAGTGGCCCCTGCGGTTCGACGGTCATGTGGCCGATCTCTGCTGCCGCACCCCGTGCCCCGAGATAGAGCTGCGAATCGAGCACGAGGCCGCCTCCTACACCGGTCCCCAGCGTCAGACAGACCATGTGGCGTGCACCGCGTCCCGCACCACACATCCATTCAGCGAGGGTCACCATATTCGTGTCATTCCCCACCCGCGTCGGGTACCCGAGCGCTCCCTCGATGAGCGAGGCGAGCGGCACCTCGCCCCAGCCGGGCAGATTCGGCGGGATA
>LJUI01000126.1 GCA_001303705.1 candidate division TA06 bacterium SM23_40 | reverse complement strand
CTGCGCATCTGCATATTGAATGAACACTGGGAATCGTTCCGGCAATGGCGTCGCCTTAACCGAAGAAGGGCAGCATGAGCTACCCACAATTACAATCCGCACCCTGTATTGCCCGATTCCCCAGCCACTTTCCGATCCACAGCTCCTTGAACGAAAATCCAGCATTCCGGCGGCCGACGCAAAGCGCGCGGGCGAGGCAAACCACGCGGCCGGCGAAGCACGCCGTCGGTGCAGCATGCGGCCGACGCAGCACGCCGCCGACGCAGCACGCCGCCGACGCAGCACGCCGCCGACGTAGCATGCGGGCGACGTAGCATGCGGGCGACGTAACCCCCGCGGCCGGCTCAGCAGGACTGCTCGCCAATCGGAGCGCGCAAGCCGGCTTCGCGCGCCGGGGTTCACTCCGACACCGCTTGCTGAGGGCCAGTAGGTTGCCAGTCTGCCTGGACTCGAGGCAGGGTGTACCTCTTAAATGAAGAGACGAGTAATGGCCGGAACACAGGGGGACGGAGATAATTCAAGGCCGCGCGAACTGGTATCTCATACTTGCGCCACGCGGCCTGTCATGGTCAATCGTACTTGCCGTCTATCGCCAAGGACCATCGGAGATGTTCAAGACGAGACCGAGGTGTATCCGCAGCCTTCAGAACCTACCAACGTCCCCGGCTCTTGCATACCGCGTCCCTGGCTCTTGCACACAGTCATCAATAACCGTCAGAACTAGGTACGTCCCGTACGCCCGAGCATCAATAACCCTCAAAACCCAGGTACGTCCCCTGGCTCAACCTTCTGAACCTACCAACGTCCCCGGTTTCACCAAGGTCCCCGGTTTCAGTTTTTGGTGGAGCCGGAGAGTTGAAGGTCGGCATCCTGTTCTTGATACTTGATCTCGGTCGTCCTGCCGCAGGTGCTGCAGACGAGGTGCGAACCACGGAACGCGGGGGAGATCTGCAATAACCTGCCACAAGCACAGGTGAAGCTCTCCCATCCCTGCCCTTTTTTCACATAGACCAGCTCACCGGGGGCGGCGGCCTGGCCGGCCGCCTTCTTCTCCTCCGCCGCCTCCGCAGCTTCGATTGCCGCGCTGGCAGCCGCCAGTTCAGCGATCGGTAGCACCATTTCGCGTCCACAACGTGGACACGGTACTTTAGTTCCTTTGAAATCGGGCGGCACTTTAATCTTCAGCCCACAGGCGCAGATCAAGAATGCATATTTGTTGACCGCCCTGACGAGGTCTCCGAGATCTCTCAATCCCTTCTTTTTGTCTACAGCCTCCTCTTCCTCGACAGAAGCTTCTCGTATCGGCGTCGTTTCGCTGCGTCGCAGCTCTGATACCGGGATAAGAGGAGAAATCCTCCCCCTCACACTAGAGTACGCCTTCTGATAGTCCCCGTAGCCTGCCCCGTGCATCATACTCCGCAGAATCCGTATCCTCTCGGAGGTAGGCGGATGCGTGCTACTGAGATTCGAGAGTCTCATCCCCTTCCGTTCCAGAGGGTTGATGATGTACATCGGAGCTGTGACCTTGTTGGCCGAACCGAGTTCGTATCTCGACGACGAGATCTTCTCCAGGGCGGAAGCGAGGCCCTCAGGATATCTGGTCAGCCTCACCCCCGATGCATCGGCCAGATACTCCCTCTTTCGCGATATGGCGAAGTAGAGGAGCCGAGCCAGTATCGGAGCGAGTATAGCAAGGACAATCGCGACCGCGAGGATGATTATCTGAGCTTGTCCTCCTCCCTTCACTCCGGAACGATACCTCCTCGATGACCCGGAAGACAGCCACAGACCCCTCAGAAAGGCATGGGACAGAAGAACGATGCCCCCCAGCAGCATCCCGGCGAACGTCACAAACAGCACATCTCTGTTCACAATGTGAGACATCTCATGTGCGATGACCCCCTGGAGTTCATCTCTATTCAGCCTCGAGAGCAACCCGGCGGTTACGGCAATCGCACTCTTTTCGGGCTTCGTCCCCGTCGCAAACGCATTGGGCGCCGCCTCGTCAATGATGTACACTTTCGGCATGGCGGGGCAGTTCGCCGCGATCTTCATCTCTTCAACGACATTGAAAAGTTGCGGGTGAACGTCATGAGAGACCTCTTGAGCGTGGCTCACGGCGAGAAGAATCGAATCACCGGAGACATAACTTATGAGAGACATGACGACCCATATGCCCACGGCGATGCCAACACCTATGATCCCGCCATCAGGATAGAAGAAGGCTGCACCTACGAAATACCCAAGCAGAATAAGGCACATCCCCATACACGCGAAGAGTATGAGAGATTTCCTCTTATTTGCCTGTATCAATTCCCACATGGCTATCTACTCACAGCGGGCCGACATGCTATCGATCCTTGGCCGCTACATTGTGACATACGCGGCCCTCGATGGACTGGCAACCCAGATCACCGGAGGCGATCACGAGAAACTCACCTTCGGTACTGCTCGTTCCGCCTCTTCTTCGATCTCGAAAAACTCTTCCGCCCTGAAGCTGAACATCCCGGCTACTATGTTCGAGGGAAACATCTGGATTTTGTTGTTGAAGAAGAGCACCTGATCGTTGTAGCTCTGCCTGGCAAACCCGATCCTGTTCTCTGTTGCCGTCAGTTCTTCCTGTAACGCCAGAAAGTTCTGATTCGCCTTCAGGTCGGGGTAATTCTCAACAACCAGCATGAATCTGCCTATGGCGCCGCTCAGAGCGCCCTCGGCCTTCGACTTCTCGCCCACGGTTCCGGCGCCGACCGCCCTGCTCCTTGCCTGCGTAACGTTTTCAAGTGTCTCCCTTTCATGCTTCATGTATCCCTTGGCGGTCTCCACCAGATTCGGGATGAGGTCGTGTCGCCTCTTCAGCTGGACATCGATCTGTGACCACGCGTTCTTCACTCGGTTCCTCAGCTGTATCAGGGAATTGTAGATCCCGATAAACCCGAACACAGCTACAATGACAACTGCCAGCACTATCAGTCCAAAGACCATCTTGGCCCTCCTTTCATCTCATCATCTCATTGCGCTTTCTTTGCGAACATATCCTTGAGCAGGTCCAGGACGCGATTATGCCGGCCCAGACTGCTCAACGTGACGATCTCCTCGAGCTCACCTTCGTCCAGCCAGATGCCGTCATTCCGTCGACACCTATCGATCCGGACTCTCTTCTCTGCCCCGCAGACGACCTTTTCCATCTTTTTCGAACATATTGGACACCTTCTGTGCTTCTCTCCGCCAGCGGCATCCGCCTCAAACGATGCAAGAAACCCGTCCTTTTCGACAGAGTCACCAAGCAGAAGCTCAAGTTCTCCGGCATCAAGCCATATGCCTCCGCACGTGGTGCAGTGGTCTATCTCCACCTGGTCGAGCTCCAGGACGATCATGGGCTGTCTGCAGACAGGGCAATTCAATCTAGTCCTCCTGATGTCTTGGCCGCGATCTGGCCTTCAAAGCAAATAATAATGGATTACAGATTCACCGCCACCCTAGATTTAGTTGCGAAAACGCGAGTCAACAAGGCCACGCCAACGACCCCGAACTCACCTCCGGCGCGGGTTCTTCAGGCCCGTCGTAAGTTTGTTCCTCACCTCACGCTTCACCCGTGCAGCCAGTGCATCCTCATGTTTCGCGAGAAAGCCACGGACTGCCTTCGGGTCGTGCTGAACGAGCTCGCGCAGCGCCCACGACATGGCCTTCACCACCATGTCGTCACGGTCGTCCACGAGGATGCAGCAGACCTTCAGTGTGCGGGGAACATCCCCCCTTCCACCCCGGGCTTTGACATTGAGTGCCGTAGTGCTGACCAGCGCTGCGCGCCGCCACCACCGATTCCCTGAACGAGCCCAGCCCTGAATCGTCCTGTCCGACAGCTGCCCCTCACGCCAGGCAGGTCCAGACAGATAGCCGGCAAATACGTCTGTAGATCCCCAGCTGTTGATCCCACGCCCGAACTGCTTGATCTGCCTCGGCCTCAGGCTGCGAAGCGCTGAGGTATGTTTGTAGATCAATTCATAGGCCACCCAGCGGCGCCCGTGCCGGGTGAGAAGCTGCCAGGCCACACCGATGACCTCCTCAGCGGCAACGTTCTTGAGGCGTCTGGAGAACTTGCGGCGGACGGCCCGCACATCCTGCGTCTTTGGCTTCGCCCGCAACGCCCTGATCTCCGCATCGATCTCCGCGGCAATAGCCTCTCTATCTATCTGTTCATCCTGTTGTGCCATCCTCTCATAACTCCAGCTTACCCTGAGTCGCTCCCGATTGAAACTTGTCCCTCTGCGAATCGTCCCAGCGAAAGTCAGACCTTGCGGCAGAGAGATCCCAACGAGATCCCACACTGCGGGAGATCTCTAGTATGTTGTGTCTCCCCGTACCTACTCCTCGATCCCGATCCTGCTCGGATCTGCCGGGCACAGGCGACCGAGGGAGAGCTCGCATACCGAACCCGTCGATAACCTTCTGAACCTACCAACGTCCCCGACACTCCCGTACGTCCCTCAGGCTCACGCCTGCTTGTGCTCACGCCCGCGGACTATCACGTATGCGATGAGCGCAAATAGGAAGAAGACGAGAAGCATCCACGCGACGCTCTGCAGGGTCCCGATGATCGTCCGATAGACCTCCAGAGTCCACCGTGCTGCATTGAGGACAATGGGCTCTGTCTCTTCGCCCTGAGGCGTGATGTACTTCTCCAGCTCCCATACGCGTACGCCACCCGACACCCCTACTACATAGATGGCGAACTTGAGGTACCGCTCCCAGGCCTTGCTGAGTTCCTCTGAGACGATCCGTCCGAGGATGGCTCTGATCGGTTTTTCGAACAGCCTCACCACGACAAAGGAAACCAGCACAGCGATCACGAACGTTACGACGAGCAGAACGGCGAACATAAGGTCTCCTCCGATATTGGGCCCTGAAGGGACTGCTATCCAGTGCTGTCGCGACGGGGAACAGTAGCAGCGCAACCGTCAGCATCAGGTCCTCACAGGTAGCCATCTAACGCTGTTGGGGGAGGCGGCGACGGCGCAACCTTTCGGGTCGGTCGGACGGGGATTGAAACATCCTATCCCGGAATCCAGATGCTCCTCGCCGTGATGAGTTCAGCCACGCCTGGCAGCTGCAGGGGCTCTTTGCACTTCGTGAAGAACGCCAACCCCTTGTAGCTCGTGAGGTATTGGTAGCCCCTGTTAGGCCATCTACCTTGTGCTACTACAACGAGAGGCTCTTTGTTCCTTGAAAGAATGGAGACAAAATCCCGGGCATCGACGCGCACGATGACCCCAGAGGCCTTGATGGCTTGCGCGATCACCGCGGCGGCGCCCGCCACCGCAGCTGTTGCTCCTGCCGCTCCTCCACTCACCATGAAGTCCTCCTCGGGCACTCAAACGGGATCTTCGCCGATCAGGATTCGACTCCGTTCGGCGTGCCACGCATGGGCGCCTCTGTTTAGGCATGCAGTCTATTGTTCGCCACTACAGACGAAGGGTTATCCCGAATCAGACTATAATCGACTCCAACGTCGAAGCGACGTATCCTACATGGAGACGAATACACGCCTTCAGGCGCAGATGTTAACCCACATCTATGGTCGTCTTCGCTGCGCGCGGCGTATCTTCGGGCGAAACCGACGTTCTTGTAGAAGTCGAGACTGTCATATACCAGACCATCCGTCAAGGGAGAAGTGGCGGGCCCCGTCTTTCTATGTACGACATCGAGCGCCTCATCACGAGGCGCTCAGTCGCCTTCGAGCGGCCAACGTACGTGTCGCCTATTTCATCTGGACTCAGGGCCCTGCGATGATCTCACCACAATCGCCTTACTATTGAAGTCCGGATCCCGATTCCCACTGCCGGTGTAGGTACCAGGCGCCACCAGTACCGTGTCTCCGTCCACTCGCGCATCGATCCCGGCCTGAATGGTCGGATGCTGGCACGGCACGTGAAGCACAGTCCCTGAGATGCTCACCAGCGCTCGGTTTCGCCTCCCACTCTCAACATCTCAAAGGAAGCCGACAGCGGACGCGTCTCCCCACAGAGCCTTCCAAGTCGTAGTGGAGATCGACTTCACACGCTCACCACCCGCAGCAAAAAACACCCAAGCAGCTTTGGCGCTCGGGTAGATCACATCACGCTCGTATCCGTCTGTCGTCCAAGATCCCTGCAGCAACCCGGGAAAAGCCTGCAACATGCCGAGTGCAGCCCCGGACAGAGGCACACCCCAGCCTCGGCCGTACTGACCTCTGACCCGATCCCCTCATATCCACCCTCTGGATTCGGGGGACCCGCGCTCCCCTGCTCTCGATTATGGACCGAGCAGACCGCCCACGTCAGCCACCAACGTCCGCGCATGTTACGGCTCGACGACAACGAACCTGAAGCTATCCTCATCATAGAGTGAAGAGGGAGGCACCCCGATCCTGGAACGGTACCCGTACATGCCGAGCGGCGCTGAGCCGGGCACCGAGTGACTAAGATGGCGCTGCACAATGGCGTCGGCAGGCAGTATGTACTGATCAGGTCCGAAGACGTTCAGGGTGCCCCCGCCTGGAAGGGCCGCCTCCGCCAGTACCCAGAACGCTTCCGGCTGCGCCCACCGATTGATGACAGTATACGTCACACCAAGCTCCTCACCCTGCGACACCACCATAGCATCAGGCGTCAGGTAGAGTGTAAGGTAGTCGTCCTGGTCGAAGAAGAACGCACCCATGTCGCTCCTCGTGGCGTCGGGATCCAGGGAGTCAGGATGTCCAGCATCGATGCAGGGCGAATGCCAGAGGAGTCGGTAGTCTCGCTCGGATGCCAGTACGAACGTCGGGTCGGCGTCGATGTTGCCTTCGCCCGGCCACCCGCCCTCCACATCTGAATAGGAAACGACAACCGTATCGACGCCCACCGAGTAGATCTCCGCACCAGCCGTTCCGGCACTATCCCCCCAGAGGATTGTGCTGATCACTATCGGAGAGGAACTATAGTTGTGGATTGCCCCGCCGTACCCCCCAGCCCAGTTGTCCGCAAACGTGCAGCCGACGATCACCGGAGAAGAGGAGTCGCGGCAGCGAATGCCTCCCCCGTACTCCGCATTGTTTCCCACGATCGTGTTGCCCACGATAATCGGGGAAGAGTTGTCGTAGCAGTAAATGCCGCCGCCGCTCCCTGTGGTATTCCCCGAGATTCTGTTCCCAACCATGAGCGGCGAGGAATGGTCCCAGCAGCACACTCCACCGCCGCCGACCGCGGCCGTGTTCCCCACGATGGCGTTCCCTTCGATAGTCGGAGCGGCGTCGCCGTAGCATCGGATGCCGCCCCCACCCTCGGCGGCGACATTCCCGGCGATCGTGTTCCCCACAATGCTAGGAGAAGAGCTCCAACAGTAAAGCCCTCCGCCG
>LJUI01000125.1 GCA_001303705.1 candidate division TA06 bacterium SM23_40 | reverse complement strand
TCTCTGGTCCTGCCTCACCTGCCGGGCCTGCGAGGGCCGCTGCCCGGCAGGCGTAGGGTTCACGGAGTTCATGAGGCTGATGCGCGTCGAGTCGGCGGCCAGAGAGAGCGCCCCTGTCCATACCCATGGGCGCGTGGTTCTGGACATGATGGAGATCCAGGGCTGGGGCCTGGATCAGAGGAGACTCGACTGGATCGACGACACGTTGCAGACGGCAACTGAGGGGGAATATCTCTACTTCGTCGGGTGTGCTCCGTACTTCGATACCATCTTCGAGGATCTGTCGATAAGCCTGACCGGGGCGGCGCGAGATACTGTGCGTCTCCTCAATCATCTCGGCATTCAGCCCATCGTCTCCAATGAGGAGCGGTGTTGCGGGCACGATCCCTTCTGGGCAGGGGATGTCGAAACGTTTCGTGAACTGGGTCGCCGCAATCTCGACTTCATCCGGAGCTCGGGTGCGCGCAGGGTCGTCGTATCCTGTCCCGAGTGCTATCACATGCTCAAGGCGGTGTATCCCGAGCAGCTCGGGGACCTGGGTGTCGAGGTCGTCCACATCTTCGACCTGCTCGTCGAGGCCGTTAGGGAGGGGCGTCTCGAATTCAGCCCGACACCCCGGATCGTCACATACCAGGATCCGTGTCGGCTGGGGAGATTCTCGGGGGTGTACGAGCAGCCGCGGGAGCTCATCCGTGCGTTGCCGGAGGTCGAGCTCGTCGAGATGAAGGAGACGATGGAGAATGCGATCTGCTGCGGATCGAGCGGATGGATGAACTGCACGGCGGCCAACAAGGCGATCCAGGTAGAGAGGCTGCGGCAGGCAGGGGCATCCGGAGCCGAACATCTCATCACTGCCTGCCCCAAGTGTCGGATACATCTTTCATGTGCGTTGCGGAATGATGACACAGACGTGAAGATCGAGATGCAGGATCTTCTCAGTCTGTTGGCCGAGGCCCTGAAGGAGGGCTGAGTCGGGAAGGAGCGGTACGCACGTAGAGGATATGATTGATGGGTAAGGGTGTGCTGGTGATAGGCGGCGGAATCGCCGGAATTCAGGCGTCGCTCGATCTTGCCGAGATGGGGATCGACGTCCACCTCGTCGAATCGAAGCCGAGTATCGGCGGGCGGATGTCCCAGCTCGACAAGACCTTTCCCACGAACGACTGCTCGATATGAATCCTGGCGCCGAAGATGTTGGATGCCGGTCGGCATCCCAGGATTGAGCTCCTCGCCTACAGCGATGTCATCGACGTGTCGGGATCAGTCGGTGACTTCAGGGTGAAGGTGCGCCGGCGCGCGCGGTACGTCGATGAAGAACGCTGTACCGCCTGCGGCCTCTGCGTCGAGAAGTGTCCCAAGAAGGTTCCGGACGAGTTCGATATGACGCTCCGGGAGCGGCGCGCCATCTACCTCTACTTCGCCCAGGGAATCCCGGCAGTAATGACAATCGACCCTGACGCATGCATATATTTCGAAAAAGGGAAGTGCCGTGTCTGCGAACGGGTCTGTGAGAGGGAGGCCATTGACTTCGAGCAGTCGGAGAGAGATGTCGAGCTCGATGTGGGCGCCATCGTTGTTGCCACCGGTCTCGATCTGTTCGATCCCTCGCAGCTCGTTGAGTATGGGTACGGACGGATCCCCAACGTGATCACGGGCCTGGAGTATGAGCGGCTCATCAATGCCACCGGCCCGACCCAGGGACACCTTCTCCGCCCCTCTGATGGGAAGCTGGCTGAGCGGGTCGGGTACGTCCAGTGTGTCGGATCGCGTGATACGCGCTACTGCAACTACTGTTCGAGTATCTGCTGCATGTGTTCGATCAAGGATGCGATGCTGGCGCGGGAGCACGATCCGAAGTCGATGTCATACATATTCCATACTGATTTTCGCAATGCCGGTAAGTGGTTCCAGCGGTACCAGATCCGGGGGGAGGAGGACTACGGGATAGAGTACATACGAGGCAGAGTGGCCGAGATCACGGAAGACGACGAGCACAACCCTGTGCTCTGGTTTGAAGACACAAGGACGGGCGCCGTCTCCAGCCTCACGGTCGATCTCGTCGTTCTGGCGACCGCGGCGGTCCCCAGCAGGGGAACGGCCGAGATCGCGCGTCTATTGACCCTGGAGGTGGATGAGCACGGGTTCATCAGAGGCAATGGCCGCTCTGGTGAGGAGACGAGTGTGGAGGGCATCTTCGCCTGCGGATTCTGCCGCGGGCCGGCGGATATCCCGGAGTCGGTCTGCCAGGCGAGCGCGGCTGCTGCCCTGGCCGCCCGGATCGTGGTGTGTCGGAAGTAGAGTGGGAGCGGGGCAGTTCGAGTCGATCGCGACACGTGTGCAGAGATCGGCGTTGCCGGATCTTGGAGTTGGCCGTTACTAACGGAGTAGAAGCGTGGCGGAAGATGAACTGCGGATAGGCGTCTTCGTCTGCAAATGCGGCACGAACATCGCCGGCTTTCTCGACACAGCTGAGGTGGCCGAGTATGCTCGGGGACTTCCCGGCGTTGTTCTCGTGCAGGAAAATCTCTTCACCTGCTCGGAGGCCGGCGTTGCCGAGATCCGCCGCGGCATTCAGGAGCACGATCTGAATCGGGTTGTGGTCGCGGCGTGTACGCCCCGGACTCACGAGCCCATCTTCCGCGCCGCCTGTCAGGATGCGGGACTCAACAAGTTCCTGTTCGAGTTCGTGAACATAAGAGAGCACTGCTCCTGGGTGCACAAAAGCGAGCCAGAGCCGGCTACCGGGAAGGCGAAGGATCTGGTGCGGATGGGGGTAGCTCGTGCTGCCTTTCTGGAGCCCAAAGACGAGATCGTCGTCGGAGTCGAGCCGAGGGCTCTCGTCATCGGGGGCGGTATTGCGGGGATGACGGTAGCCTACCATCTTGCCGAGCTGGGGTGCGAGGTCTACCTCGTGGAGCGCGAGGAGGAACTGGGAGGGTTGCTCCGTCACATCCATTCAATCTATCCCGCCGATCTGCCCGCATCGGAGATACTGATGGAGGCGGCGAATGCGGTTCGCGAGCACCCCAGGGTGAACGTTCTGGTGGGCAGCGAGGTGGCAGGTGTGGCAGGATATATCGGGAAGTACGACGTACAGGTGAGGCAGCGGGGCGGAGAGATCACTCCTATCAGGGTCGGCGTCATAGTCGTCGCCACCGGCGCAGATGAACTCGTCCCTGAGGGAATCATGGGGTATGACGGGGAGCGTGTCGTCACGCAGCTCGAGTTCGAACGAGTGCTGGCAGCGGGAGGACCGGACGCGGTTGAAGTCGTCATGATTCTCTGCGCCGGGTCGAGGATGCCGGATCGTGTGTACTGTTCTCGTATCTGTTGTGCCGCAGCGCTCAAGAACGCCGTTCTTCTGCGGCGTCGCAATCCGAACACGAGAGTGTGGGTGCTGTACCGCGATCTCATGACGATCGGGGTCAGGTACGAGCAGTTGCTTCAGGAGGCGAAGGAGGTCGGTGTTCGATTCGTCAACTATGCGCCCGATGCGCCCCCGGCCGTGGAAGACGGCCGCGTTGTCGTCTGGGGCCCCGTGCTGGCCCGGACACTCGAACTCACGCCTGATATCGTCGTCCTCTCATCCCCATTGGTGGCGCCGGAGGGGGCACAGGAGATGAGCAGGATGCTCAAAGTCGCCCTGGACGAGCACCACTTCTTTCTCGAGGCCCATCTGAAACTGAGGCCCCTTGACTTCGCAACGGATGGGATCTTCGTCTGCGGCACCGCGCGGTGGCCGGCGAGCATCGAGGAGAGCATCTCGCAGGCCCGCGGTGTTGCGGCCAGGGCGGCGGTGCCCCTGATGCGCGGTTCGGTATGCGTAGAGCCGCTCATCTCCATCCTGGCCGATGAGGAACTCTGTCGAGGGTGTGGCTTATGTCGGGATCTCTGCCCGTACGGCGCCATCGAAATCGTTGAAACCCCCCGTGGGCCGAAGGCGAAGATGCACGAAGCAGCATGCAAAGGGTGCGGAGTGTGCGGAGCGAGCTGCTATCGCAGGGCGATCCGGATGAGCCACTTCACAGACGAGCAGTTCGTCGCCCAGATCCGCGCCGCCTTCCAACAATAACCGGGGACGTTGGTAGGTTCAGAAGGTTCCGGGGATGACCCCGGTCGGGGACGTTAGTAGGTTCAGAAGGTTCCGGGATGATCCTGGCCGTCGAGCGGGGACGTACCTGGGTTTTGAAGGTTATCGAGCGAGATAGTCCCGGATTCGAGGTTTACGATAGAGATGAGGGTGAGTCAATCGTGAACAGACCTTCACCGGAGGGACGTTGGTAGGTTCTGTATCGGATTACGGGGACGTACCTGGGTTTTGAAGGTTATCGAGCGGCGTAGTGCCGGGTTCGAGCTTCACCCCAGAGTTGAGGGTGAGTCAGTCGTGAACAGACCTTCACCGGAGAGATGTGAGTAAGAGGGTGAGCAACTGATAGAAACTAGATACATGGATGTGAACGGGTAGAGGGGAAGGGAAAGGGACGATCGCCATCGGTGGATTTTCAGAGGACTGATTCATGAGCAAGATCATCGCGTTCTGCTGTAACTGGTGAGCATACGGAGCAGCAGATCTCGCCGGGGTTGCGAGACTCCAGTATCCAACAGACGTGCGGGTCATCCGGGTCATGTGCGGGGGCCGGGTCGACCCCTCATTCGTCATCGAGGCATTCGCCGGCGGGGCAGACGGTGTCTTCGTGGGCACCTGCCTGGAGGGGGAATGTCACTACTCGACAGGCAATCTGGAGGCGAAGGTCAAGATGGATCTGACCCGCCGGGTGCTCGCACGGTCGGGGATCGATCCAGCGAGGCTCGTACTCAGGATGATGTCTTCAGCTGAGGGGGCCAAGTTCGTCTCATATGTCTCGGAGTTCGTCGCGACTATAGATGAGCTAGGGCCACTGGACGGAGGAGGAGGAGACTCCCTTCCGCTCGCCCTCAGGCTCAGAGCAGCCAAGACGGCGGTTGAGGGGAAAAAGCTCCGCTGGATCGCGGGGAAGGCAACGGCGTTCAACGCCGAGGGCAATCTGTACGGCGAGATGTTCACTGAACATGAGCTGGGGCGGCTGTTCGAGGAGGTCGCAGGTGACGAATACGCGAAACACCTCATAATGCATATCCTGCAAGACGGCAGGGTAGGGGGTGTTTCGGCGACCGATCTGGCGAAGATGTTGGGACGGCGGCCGGCCATCGTGCTGCGCCATCTTGCTGAGTTGCGAAGACTCGGTCTGGCCGATATCGGTGACATCAAAGAGACTACGCCGCTCTGGCAAGCTGTTGCGGAGCGGGCAGGAGGCGAGTGTCGTGCCGGGTGAGAAGAGTCCATCGGTTCTCGTCGTGGGCGCCGGAGTGTCGGGGCTCCGTTCCGCGCTCGAACTGGCGGATATGGGAGTGAGCGTCTATCTCGTCGAGCGGCTTCCGTCGATGGGAGGGCTTGCCGGACGCCTTGACAGGATTGGGGCAGATCCCGGGGATATGGCCGCCTCGTGCGAGGTCGCCCCGCTCATCGACCGCGTGCGCCGGCATCGTAACATCACCTTCGTCCCGAACGCCGAACTCACCAAGCTGGAGGGAGAGAAGGGGGCATTCACTGCCCACATCCTCAAGTATCCGTTGCGCGTGACAGAGGAGTGCGATCGATGCGGCGTGTGTGTGCAGGTCTGCCCCATCAAGATCTACCACGAGCAGAACGAGGGAATCGGGCTCCGGACCGCCATCGACGTCGAGAATCCACGGTCTCCATGTGGAAATTTCAACATCGAGACGGAGACCCCCATCTGCCAGCAGACCTGTCCGGTCCATATCGATATCAGGAGATATGTGGGCCTTGTGGCGAGCGGCCGGTTTGAAGAGGCGCTCCGGACGGTACGGGAACGGAACCCCTTTCCTGCCGTATGCGGACGTGTGTGCCATCATCCCTGTGAGGCGGCCTGCAATCGAGGCGCTGAGGATGAGCCGATTGCCATTGATGCGATAAAGCGGTTCGCCGCGGACTATGAACTCGGGCTGCGACGTCAGGGGAAGCTGTTACCACCGAAGCCGCCAGCTAGGCGGAACTCGGCCCGTGCGGCGATCGTGGGGGCAGGGCCGGCAGGCCTCACTGTCGCACACGATCTGGCGCTGATGGGATACGGGTCGACTGTCTTCGAGAAAGCACCGGTGCCCGGCGGGATGCTGTACCTCGGCATCCCGGAGTACCGGTTGCCGCGGGATATCATCGAGACAGAAGTCGACTATATCCGGGCGCTCGGTGTGGAGATCAAGCTCAATACCGAGGTGGGGACCGATCCCTCCATAGACGACCTCCTCGCCGATGGCTACCGTGCGGTCTTCCTCGGGGTAGGTGCGCACAGAGGGCTCAAGCTGGGGATCCCCGGCGAGGAAGAGTATGAGGGTCTCCTCGACTGCGTCGAGTTTCTGCGCGGCGTCAATCTGGGTGACCGCACAAGGCCGGCCGATCGGGTGATTGTCGTAGGAGGGGGGAACTCAGCGATCGATTCCGCCCGCACCGCTCTCAGGCTCGGGTGCGAGAAGGTGACGATTCTCTATCGGAGATCGCGGCGCGAGATGCCCGCCAATCCCTGGGAGATCGAGGAGGCTGAGCACGAAGGGATCGACATCCACTATCTGGCAGCGCCAGTCAGGATTCTGGGGGAGCAGGGAAGAGTGGTCGGGATGATCGCAACGAGAATGGAACTGGGCAAGCCCGATGCGAGCGGCCGGCGGCGGCCGATTCCCATTGAGGGTTCGGAGTTCGAGATCGCGTGTGACCTGATCATCCCGGCGATCAGCCAGCAGCCGGATCTCGATTTCCTTCCCCAGGAGCACGGGCTCGATATCTCACGGTGGAGTTCATTCATCGTCGATGAGGAGACAGGTGAAACAAATCGACGGCGTATCTTCTCCGGTGGAGATGCAGTGACCGGGCCTGCGACCGTGATCGAGGCGATAGCCGCGGGCCACCGGGCAGCGGCAGCGATGGCCAGGTATCTGGCGGGAGGTTAGGCCGAGGGCGATGAAGAAGAAGAAGTTCGTTCCTGACTTCGAGGATATTCCATCTCCTCGTCATACAACTCAGCAGTCTCCGGCTACGGAACGAGAGGATCCGTTCGCCGAGGTCGATCTCGGGTTCGTCCAGGAGGTAGCCGTAGCCGAGGCCCGCCGCTGTCTCGCCTGCCGCCGGTGTATCGGGTGTGGGCTCTGTCTCGCCGAGTGCGATCGCAGGGCAATCGTCTATGATGAGATCCCGGAGACGGTAACTCTTGATATAGGTGCAGTGATACTCGCGCCGGGGGGGAGCGAGTTCGATGCCAGCCGCGCGCGGGGCCTGGGGTACTCCTTGAGTCTCGACGTCGTATCGAGCATGGAGTTCGAGCGCATCCTCAGTTTCTCCGGCCCGTTCGGCGGCCTCCCGATGAGACCGTTCGATGGTCAGATCCCCCGGCGGATTGGCTTCATCCAGTGCGTCGGCTCCCGTGATATCTATGCCGGCGCTCCCTTCTGCTCCACGGTCTGCTGCC
>LJUI01000124.1 GCA_001303705.1 candidate division TA06 bacterium SM23_40 | reverse complement strand
GATATCGAGGCGATCGCCGCTCACAATTTCGACATAGCGGCAGTGGGCCACGAGGGCTATGTCGACGTCCTCGCTACCGGCGAGGGGCTGGCGGCGCTCGACAGGATGGGGTTCACCACAGAGATAGTCGTACACGATCTCGGGACTATCGAGGTCGATCCGGAGTACCACACCTACGCCGAGATGCTCGAGGTGCTGGAGCAGCTGGAGACGGAGCACCCTGAAATCGCCAGGCTGTACGACATCGGCGACAGCTGGGAGCGTCGCGCCGGTTATCCCGGGCACCCTGGCCACGACATCTGGGCGATGAAGGTCTCTGACAACGTGGATGAAGACGAGGCCGAGCCGGCGCTCCTCTATTGTGGGGAGCACCATGCGAGAGAGCCGCTCAGCCTGGAGATGTGCCTGTACCTGCTCCACTATCTCCTCTCCAACTACGGCACCAATCCGGAGATCACCCAGTGGATCGACACGACGGAGATATGGTTCGTCCCGCTCGTCAATCCTGATGGGCACTGGCTGGTGCTCGAATACTCGCAGACACATCCGCAGTTCGAGTTGTGGCGCAAGAACACCCGCGATAACGACAACGACCATATCCTGTACGAATATCTCTTCTACGTCGCCATATTTCACGAGGGCGTCGATCTGAATCGCAACTATATCTACAAATGGGGGTACGATAACGAGGGATCGAGCGGCTTCATCTGGGATCAGACCTATCGCGGGCCGTGGGCGGGATCGGAGCCCGAGACCCAGGCCCTTATCGATCTGATCGCGCGGGAGAACTTCGTCGCCGGCATCAGTTACCATACCTACGGTGGATGGGTGCTCTACCCGTGGGGATATCAGGTGGCCGAGACGCCGGATCATGCGGTCTTCGCCACCCTGGGTGAGGCGATGGCCGCGTATAACGGATACGTCCCCGGGGTCGCGTCCCAGCAGCTGTACAGGGTGAACGGCGAGTTCGCCGACCATGCCTATGGGAAACATGGCATGCTGGGGTACACATTCGAGATGGCGGATCAATTCATCCCCCCGGGATCCGAGATCCTCTATCACTGTGAGCTCAATCGCGAGGCATCTCTCGAGCTCCTGAGAAGGCTCGCCGGACCCGGGCTGCGCGGTACAGTCTGGGCAGAGGGGACACCCGCGGAGGCGTATCTCAGATTCGCCACCAGTTCCGATGATCTTCTCTGGTTCCGGCGCAGCGATCCGGAAACAGGATTCTATGCCAAATTGCTCCAGCCCGGCACGTACCGTGTGACCGCGATCGCGCCAAACTATGCCCCCGCGACGTATCCCGGGGTGGTGGTCGGGCAGGGAGGGCCGACGACGCTCGATATAGAAGTCTCAGGAGTCTCTCACGTGACCCTTGAACTCGTTCCCGATGCTACGGTCATACCCCGGGGCGGTGAACTGGGATACACGGCCCTGCTCGTGAACACTATGGGGGAGCACGGGAGCTACACAGGGGAGGCACACGTGACGCTGCCCAACGGGAATCCGTACGGCGGGAATCCGATCGCCGGCCCCGTGGGGTTCACGCTTGCGCCGCACGACACGCTCGATGCATACTTCGTGCACCCTGTTCCGGCTGACGCGCCGCTCGGGATCTACCGGTACGAAGCATTGGTACGGGCAGATCCGGAGATCATCATCGCCAGTGATGAGTTCACATTCGAGGTGGTGGCGCGCTAGCGCGTGCCCTCGGGTCCCGTGATATCGCCAGTACCGGAGACCCGGGGCGGCAGGACGGATAATCGGGAGGATGGATAGTCGGGAGGACAGATAGGCGGCAGGACAGATAGCCGGCACGATGGATGTCGGGCAGCGCGGGCAGTTGTCAGGATGGTGAGTTGTCAGAGTGGTGAGTTGTCAGGATGGACAGTTGTCAGGGCGCATAGTAGTGGGGCGGGCAGTTTCGGGATGGAGAGCAGGCAGGACAGATAGCCGGCAAGACAGAGAATTGGCAGGGATGGGAAGAAGGAAAGCAGATCGCCCAAACGGCTGCTGGTGCGTCCGGGTGATCATCTGAAGAGAGGGGTGGATATCTGAAGGGAAAGGAGCGCAGGAGAATGCGGATGCGATTGTGGGTGATTGCGGCGGCGGTCCTCGCGGTGCTGCTTTCGGGAACCATCAGCACGGCCGCCAGGCCTGACGGTGAATCCCCCATGCTGGTGCGGGTATACGTATCGTCGCGCGAGGATATTGCCAGCCTGGTGAGGGCGCGATTTGACATCGCAGCCTTCGGGAAGACGGGGTACGTGGATGTGCTGACGACGAGCCGGGGCCTCCAATACCTCCAGGAGGAGGGGTTCGGGACGGAGGTCGTCATCGAAGATCTGGGAGAAATCGACATCGATCCGGAATACCACATGTATGACGAGATGCTGGCCGAGCTTGAGCAGATCGAGAGCCAACACGGGGCGATCGCCAAGCTCTACGACATCGGGGATCCGTGGGAGAAGGTCGAGGGGTACAGCGACCGCGACATCTGGGCCATGAAGATCTCGGACAACGTCGCCCAGGAGGAGGCCGAGCCGGCTATCTTCTACTGCGGTGTCCATCATGCGAGGGAGCCTCTCACCCTGGAGATGTGTCTGTACCTGCTCCACTATCTTGTCGACAACTATGGGATCAATCCGGATGTCACAGAGTGGATCGATGAGACCGAGATCTGGATCGTCCCGCTAGTCAATCCCGACGGGCACTGGGTGGTGCTGGAGTACTCGCTCACCCATCCCGACTTCGAGTGGTGGAGGAAGAACACCAGGGACACGAATCAGAACCAGATTCTCTACGAGTATCAGTGGTGGGTGGGCTACTACCACGAGGGCGTCGATCCCAACCGCAACTATGAGTACAAGTGGGGGTACGACAACTATGGATCGAGCCCCGACATATGGGATCAGACATACCGGGGTACAGGACCGGCCTCTGAGCCGGAGATCCAGGCAATGGTCGCACTCATCGAAGAACAGAACCCCGTATCTGCACTCACCTATCACACACACGGAGAATGGATCCTCTACCCCTGGGGGTACATCGAGGAGTACCCGCCTGACAACGCGGTATTCGCCGAACTGGGTAACGCCATGGCGGCCCATACCGGATACACGCCCGGGGTCGGCTCGATGTTGCTCTATCTGCTGAACGGCGACTTCTGTGACCACACGTACGGCCTGTACGGGACATTCGCCTATACCATCGAGATGGCCACGGAGTTCATCCCGCCCGGCTATCAGATCGAGTACCACTGCGAGCTGAACCTTCCCGCGGCGCTCGAGTTGTTCGAGCGTCTCAACGGGCCCGGGCTGTTCGGATTGGTGACTGCGGCCACCGATAATACGCCGGTCGAAGCACAGATCGATTTCGTCACCTCGACCGGGGACACGCTCTGGTTCCGGATGAGCGACGGCGAGACAGGACTGTACAACAAGATGCTGCAGCCGGGGACATACACGGTGATCGCCACTGCACAAGGGTATGAGCCACAGGTGTACCCCGGAGTTGCGGTCGGATCGGGTGCTCCCACGGAGTTCAACATCGAGTTCCCGGGCACTGAGATCGTGACCCTTGATCTCGTGCCTGATGCTGTCTTTGTGCCTCGAGGCGGGCAGCTCGGACTCACAGCTACCATAGTCAACCACACATCGACTGCACAGAATGTGTACGGCATGTCGGAAGTGACGCTTCCCAACGGCAATCCGTATCCGGGGAATCCGGTCGTCGGCCCGATCTACTTCACGCTCCAGCCCAATGCCACGATCACCAAGCACATCACGCACGGTGTGCCGATGAACGCTCCGCTGGGGGTGTATGAGTACGGGGCCGAGGTCGGCTATCCTCCGAACTCGGTTCTCGATACCGACTCGTTCGAGTTCACGGTGATCGAGCCGTAGACTCGGACTTCGGCCTGCCCCAGAGGGCGGCTGTGAGTCTACGTAGCGAATCATTGTCAGTGTGCGGCCGGGGCGGGGGATCCGGCAACAGAGGATTCTCCGCCTCTGCGCTTTGAGATTCGGCTTGCGCGGCGGTGCGAAACTAGCTTCCATGGCGTAGTGAGGCTGCGGGAACCGTAGCAGAGAGGGAGGAGATGAACTTGATGAACAGGTGGATTGCATACTGTTCGGTGGCCGCGGCATTGATTATCGGCCCGGGGCTGGTAACCCTTGTCGCCGGATTCGAGGCCGAACCGGAACACGTTGTTCGGTTCCGTGTGTCGAGCCGTGCGGAGGTGGGGGAGCTGCAGGAGTTGGGGTATACCGTGCGGAACGTGCGCGGGCTGACCGTGGAGACGCTTCTCTCGTCCGAGCAGCTGGAGGAGGCGCGGAGCCTCGGCCTCGAGCCCGAGCTCGTGTACGAAAGGCCCGAGGAGAGGTTCTGGTTCCTCGATGGTGCTGATCAGTTCCATGACTATGCCACGATGACCGCGGAGCTCCAGCAGATCGCCGCGGACCACCCGGACATAGCGGCTCTGTACGATTACGGCGAAAGCGTGGAAGGTCGGACGATCTGGGCGCTCAGGGTGAGTGACAATGCGGAGATCGAGGAGAACGAGCCTGAGGTACGGATCACGGGCCTCCACCATGGCGACGAGCTGATGTCGACGGAGATGCCCCTGGAGCTGGCCAATCATCTCACCGATAACTACGGCGTGATCCAGAGAATCACGGATCTCGTAGATGGCCGCGGAATATGGATCGTCCCCATGGTCAATCCGGACGGGCGCGAGGCCACGCCCTGGCCTACCCGTCGCAACGCGAATAATGTCGATCTCAACCGCGATTACGGTTATATGTGGAATGGATCGGGCAACAGCTGGGGTTACTACTCACAGCCGGAGACTCAGGTGATGCGCCGCCTGGCGCTCGACCACCCGGCGGTCCTCTCGCTGTCGTATCACACATCCGGCGACATTGTGAACTACGTCTGGAACTACAAGGGGCAGCCCGTCCCCGACGAGCCGCTGGTCGTCGAACTCTCCGAGCAGTACGCCTTCTACAACGGCTATTGGGTGGTCGAGGGCTATGACTGGTACCAGACGCGGGGCGACGCCAACGATTTCGCTTACGGCACGCTGGGCGACATCGACTGGACGATCGAGCTGGCCAACAACAACATCCCTCAGGTCTGGGATCTCAATCGGGACGCGATGTTGATGATCATCGAGGAGGCGGGAAACGGGATCGAGGGAGTGGTAACCGATGCGACCACGGGAGATTCGCTCGCCGCAATGGTCACAGTCGTAGAGACAGGGTGGCCGATATTCACGGATCCTGAGCTGGGAGACTATCACCGGGCGCTCCTCCCCGGGACCTATAGCGTGCAGTACTGGGCGAGCGGGTATGCCGAGACTACGATCAGCGGCATCGTTGTCCCCGATACCGGGTCGGTCGTCGTCGACGTCGCTCTGGAGCCCGGCGGTCCGAGGAATGCAGCGGGAGTTGTCGCCTGCAATTTCTATGATCCCTATTCGTACCCCAACAACTATCAGAACAACCCGACAGATGCTGTATTCGCCCTGGGCCCGCCTGACGGGCAGGTTGCTTCGCTGGGTGTGAACGGCGAGATACTGCTCGACATGGGTGCGGGGGGAATGATCTACGACGGGCCCGGTGACGATTTCACCGTACACGAGGGAATGGAGCCTGCCGAAGGGTATGAGGTCTCGGCATCGGACGCCTGGAACGGACCCTGGCTGGCCGTCGGATCCGGTCTGGGCACGGCCAGCTTCGATCTCGCCGCGACCGGTCTCGACTCCTGCCGGTACCTCAAGATAGAGGACGATGGCGGAGGGAGCCCGTTCGTCAACTATCCGGGATTCGATCTGGATGCGATCGAGTCGTTCCCGCGCGTTCCCGTGGGAGTGACGGTGCTTCCCGATTCCACCTCTATCCACCGTGGCGGCCAGCTCAGCTACCGGGCGATTCTGACGAACAATTCTGCATCTTCTCAATCTGTATACTACCGCGGGATGCTCAGGCTGCCGAGCGGAAATCCCTATCCCGGGAACCCGCTCGACGGACCTCAGGCAATCGATCTAGAGCCGTACGAGTCCGATACGATGAGTTATGCCCACCAGGTGCCCATGATGGCGCCGTTTGGCACCTACAAGTACAGGGGCCAGGTGGGGGTGCCGCCGGCGACACTGTATGACCAGGACATCCTCGAGTTCGAGGTCGTGCCGTAGGAGGCGGCGGCTCGTTCAGTCGCGGTACGCCGGGATTCCGGGCGGCTCCGGGTGATCCTTCCAATCTTCCGGTCGAGATGCGCTCTTCCCGCCGGGGCAATCCGCCTCGCGGGGAGGGCGCTTCGCTTATTTTCCTTGACACCATTCGTTCGATCTGCTAGATTCCAGAGAGGGAGTCGCCCGCTCAAGCTGCTTCTATACCGAATCTTACACGTTGACCTCCATCGATTTGTGGGGGAGGAGTGCTTGTGAGGTGAAGGCAGTCGGAGTGATTCCGGCACGGTACGGATCGACGCGGTTCCCGGGAAAACCTCTTGCCCCGATTCTGGGGCGGCCTATGATCTGGCACGTCTACCAGCGCGTTCGTCAATGCGCCGTGCTCGAGAGGGTGCTGGTGGCGACCGACGATGAGAGGATCATCCGCGCCGTTCGTGAGTTCGGTGGGGAGGCTCGGCTGACTTCCAGAGAGCACCGTTGCGGGACAGATAGGGTTGCGGAAGCGGCCAGAGATCTACAGGCTGACATAATAGTCAACATTCAGGGCGACGAACCTCTCATCGAGCCCGGCATGATCAGCGAGGTTATCGAGCCACTACGTGACGATCCGTCGATTCCGATCGCAACTCTCGTTCGAGAATTCGAAGATCACCTCGATCCTGAGGATCCGTCGCTGGTAAAGGCAGTTCTCACGAGAGATCAGTCCGTTCTCTACTTCTCTCGTTGGCCTATCGCTTCTGGTTGGCCCTCATCGGCTCCTTCTGTCGCAGGAGATGTCGGTTCTCCTCGCACCGCTCGGCAGTCGCGGTCCCACTGCACATACCGCCATATCGGTATCTATGCCTATCGGCAGGAGGCTCTCGCTGCGTTCTCCTCGTTCGGGCCTTCACTGCTCGAGCTGGCCGAGGATCTGGAGCAGCTCCGTGCTCTGGAAAACGGATTGTCGATCAGGGCTGTCGTAACCGACTACGCCACACAGGGTGTCGATCGGCCTGAGGACGTCGAGGCGGTGGAGGCCCGTATGCGCGAGCTCGGCGCGGAGCCTCAAGCCGTCAGCCTGAGTGGAGATCTATAACCGGTAGAGCTCATCCGAGGGAGAAGAAGATCGTGCCCCCAAGCGAAGGCTTCCCCAAGTACATCGTGGTCACCGGTGGAGTGATGAGCGGGGTGGGAAAGGGTCTCGCAACAGCGTCGATCGCCAAGATATTGCAGCAGTATGGATTTCGCACAACCGCCGTCAAAATAGACCCGTACATAAACTATGATGCCGGCACGCTGAGACCGACCGAACACGGCGAAGTCTGGGTCACCGATGACGGCGGCGAGATCGATCAGGATCTGGGG
>LJUI01000123.1 GCA_001303705.1 candidate division TA06 bacterium SM23_40 | reverse complement strand
GGATTCCGGTTCCACACCAGCGAAGATACTATGTCGGTGTTGAGGGGGTTCACCATCCAGAACGGATCAGAGGACCAGGGCGGCGGCATCTTTTGCAGTCAGTCTTCACCCAGGATCGAGGGCAACATCCTGACAGGGCACGAGACCGCTTTTGGCGGCGGCACGATCTATTGCTCTGGTGCTTCCCCGACTATCGATGGCAACACGATCAGCGGTAACACTGCCGACGATGGTGCAGGCATAAAGTGTACCTCGGGCTCATCGCCCATGATCATCGGCAATACGATCACAGCGAACAGCACTCCATGGACAGGACCTGGCGCCGGCATCTATTGTCTCGACTCCTCGCCGACGATCATAGGGAACACTATCACGGCGGATTCGACGGTTGGTCTGGGGGGTGGGATCTGCTGTGAGAATTCCTCGCCAACGATAGAGGGCAATACGATCAGCGACTGCTATGGGAGCGACTCGGGCGGGGGGATCGCCTGCATCGACAACTCATCTCCAACGATCGTGAACAATACGATTACGGGTAATGCTGGGGACTATGCGGGGGGGATCTACTGTCTAGAATCCTCTCCAATCATCGCGGACAACAGGGTGGCGGAGAACGAGGCGTGGTCGGGATGCGCCGGCATCGTGTGTATGAACTACGCATCTCCGACCGTCAGCGGTAACACCATCGCAGGGAATCAGTCTGACTACGGAGGCGGAGGGATCCTATGTAACTACTACTCATCTCCCATGATCCTGGACAACGCCATTACGGAGAACCTGAGCCTGCATGCGAACGGGGGAGGGATCGAGTGCTACAGCCACTGTGCTCCGCTTCTCCTCAGCAACACGATCGCGGGGAATGTTGCCAGCGGAGACGGGGGTGGGATCTACTGTGACGTCGGCTGCACGCTCACTGTCACCAACTCCATCTTGTGGGGTGATGCCGCGACGACGGGGCAGGAGGTCTGGCTCTCGAACGCGAGCGCGATCAGTTTCAACTATTGTGATGTGGAGGGCGGTACGTTGGGGGTCTACGTGCCTCCGGGGTGCAGCCTCCACATCGGTCCGGGGAACATCGATGACGATCCGCTCTTCGTGTCGGGCTCGCTCGGCGACTACTACCTGAGTCAGATCGCGGCAGGACAAGGCGAGGATAGTCCGTGCGTGGACGCGGCGAATCCCGCCTCGCTCGTGCCCGTGGGTCGCACGACGAGGACGGACGGGTATCCCGATGTCTGGCCCCTCGACATGGGATATCACTACCCTACCAATCGCGGTCCTGACCTGGTGGATCAAGCGGATACGACGATTGCTGAGAATGAGTATCTCACATTCATACTCGAGGCGACTGATCCGGATGAGGACAGTATTACCTTCTCATCGCCCGATCTTCCGAGCGGGGCGACGCTCGATGCCGTGACGGGTGTGTTCGAGTGGACGCCCACCTATCAACAGGCTGGGCTGTACACGGTCACGTTCATCGCGACCGATTTCGGTACCCCTGCCCTGGCAGATACTGAACAGACCGACATCACGGTGACCGATGTGGTGGAAGTGGAGGACGGCGAGGGGGAAGGGCTCCGATCACACGCGCAGTATCTCGCACAGAACTACCCCAATCCATTCGGTTCATCGACGACGATTGCCTACTCCCTCCGGGCGCCGGGGCGAGTGAGGGTGTCAATCTACGACATTCGGGGGGCGCTCGTGCGTGAGGTTGTGAAGGAAAGGGTTGCGGCCGGAGTCCATCGTGTGGTGTGGGACGGACGCGACACGCGGGGCCGGACGGTAGGGAGCGGTATCTACTTCTGCCGTCTCGAAGCCGGCGACTTCGCCGAGACGAGGCGGATGGTGCTGTTGCGATAGCGCGGCACATCGGGACACGAGCAGGCAGGCATGCTCGTGGGAATTGATGGTCATTCTGTGTTGAAGAAGTCTATGTTGAGGAAGTGGCGAGAACCGACGTCGCGCGGTGCGCTGGCTGGCAATAGCTGGGGAGCCTTGTCCGCCGCAGTAGGAAAGCAGTGGCCTGCGCCATACCTCATCGGGCGCGGACCATGCTGATCAAGATTCGGTGATGGTCGATGCTTGAGTTCTGGGAGAACGACAGGTACAACCAGAGGAGGGAGATGCCATGAGGGTACTGATGCTTCTAGCGGCGGTTATCATTCCGCTGACGGCTGGGTCGCAGATCATGTTTGAGCGGACCTATGGCGGTGTTGATTGGGACGCGGCTTATTCGGTCGCGCAGACGAGCGACGGAGGGTATATCATTGCGGGAGAGACATATTCATTCGGAGCAGGGAACGGGGACGTCTATCTGATCAAGACTGACCAACTGGGTGACACTCTGTGGACGCACACCTACGGCGGTTCGGCCTTTGAGTACGCCGCATCGGTCGCCGAGACCGACGATGGGGGATACATCCTTGCAGGAAGGAGCCGCTCGTTCAGCGCAGGTGATTCCGATGTATATCTGATAAAGACGGACGGTGCCGGCGACACGCTTTGGACGCGCATATACGGCGGCTCGGAGAATGACTATTGCCGTTCGGTTGAGCAGACGACGGATGGGGGATATATCCTCTGTGGCTATACTAGTTCGTTCGGCGCTGGTGCCGAGGATGTATATCTTCTGAAGACTGATGCTGTGGGCGATACTCTGTGGACGCGCACTTACGGCGGGTCGGGCTATGACAGTGGGTACTCCATGCAGCAGACGGATGATGGAGGCTACATGATTGTCGGGAGGACGACGTCCTTCGGTGCAGGCGGGAACGATGTGTACCTGATCGAGACCGATGCAGCAGGTGATACTATCAGAACGCGCACCTATGGTGGCTCGGGGGCAGATGTCGCCCAATCAGTTGTACAGACGGACGACAGAGGGTACATCATCGCCGGATACACGAATTCCTGGGGTGCGGGAGGCATTGATGTCTATCTTCTCAAAACTGATACTGCGGGTGACACGGCCTGGACGCGCACATATGGCGGCGCGGACCAAGACTTTGCTTATTCCGCGACTCAGACGAGTGACGGCGGATACATCATCGCGGCAGGCGGCGTTCCGTCGGCCCTGGTCCACTATGACGCATATCTGATCAAGACCGACAGCTTTGGGGATACCGTTTGGACGCGCACTTACGGCGGCGTGGACTACGACGAGGCGTATTGGACCGAGCAGACTACCGATGGCGGATATATCGTCTGTGGATACACTATGTCCTTCGGCGAAGGCGACGGCGATGTCTATTTGATCAAGACAGACGCTGACGGATATGTGGAGGTCAGCGGGAGATCTGATGAGATCGCTCGGACCGAGGCCCACTATCTTGCGCAGAACTATCCAAATCCGTTCGGTTCGGCGACGACGATTCTCTACTCGGTCGGCACGCTAAAGCCGGTCCGTCTGGCGGTCTATGACATTCGAGGCGCCCTGGTACGCGACCTCGTGGATCAGACCGTTGCGGCCGGCGTGCATCGAGTGACCTGGGATGGACGAGACGCTCGGGGAACCGAAGTTGGCTCCGGTGTCTATTTCTGCCGGCTCGAAGCCGGCGACTTCGCCGAGACGAAGCGGATGGTGATCTTGCGCTAGCATGTGAGCGGTGGATCAGTCGAAAGGCGCGGCGGGGAGGACTGGTCGGAGTCGGAGATGGCTATACGGTGCCCAGCGGAGGAAGGGGTTTAGTCTGCGGACGAACTCGTGTACATCAAAGAAGGAGGATGGGAAATGACGACGCGGACTGGTGTGACGACGATGATGGCAGTTCTCGCACTCTGTACAGCCGTCTGGGCGACGACCTGGTACGTACCGAGCCAGTGTGCAACGATTCAGGCGGGGGTAGACTCGGCTGTGGCGGGTGACACGGTGCTAGTAGCCGACGGCGAGTTCACCGGCGATGGCAACTACAACATCGACTTCCTCGGGAAGGCGATTCTCGTCACCTCAGAGAACGGGCCCGAGGCTACGATAATAAACTGTGAGGAGATCACCGGGCACCGCGGATTTGTTTTCCAGAGCGGAGAGACCTCTAGCTCCGTAGTGCGAGGCTTCACTATTCAGCGCGGCTCCGCCGAACGGGGGGGCAACATCTACTGCCTGAACTCCTCTCCGACAATTGATGGGAATATCATCAGGTGGGGACTGGCCTGGCCCGGCTTGGGAGGAGGAATCTACTGCGCCGGGTCGCTTTGTGCTCCCCTCATCGTCGATAACTTGTTTGATACGAACTACGGTGATCTGGGAGGAGGGATCGCCTGCATCGATACGTCTGCGCCAACAATCCTGGGGAATGTCTTCACGATCAACAACTCCATCTTTGGAGGCGGCGTAGGCTGCCAGTCGTGGTCGTCTCCCAGCATCGTGAGCTCGACATTCATAGACAATGGGGGAAGCTCGGCCGGGGGAGGAATATGGACTTTCAGTAGTGGTTCCCCAACTGTGACGAACTCCATCTTATGGAGCAATTGGGCGCCGAATGGTCCGCAGATATGGGTGCAAGGGGGGAATCTGAGCGTATCCCATTCCGATGTGGAGGGTGGATGGAGTGGACCTGGGAACATAGACGCAGACCCCTTGTTCGTGGCCGGTTCGCTGGGCGACTTCTATCTGAGTCAGACAGCGGCGGGACAAGCAGAACAGAGTCCCTGCGTGGATGCCGGCGACACGAGTACGGCGGTGCCGACAGGGAGGACGACACGGACAGACCGGTACCCAGATGAGTGGCCAATCGACATGGGGTACCATTACATATCGAACCGCTCCCCCGATCTGGTTGACCAGCCCGACACAATAGTTGCCGAGGCAGAGTATCTCACATTCATCTTGGTAGCCGCTGATCCGGATGGTGACAGCGTATCATACTCGTCTCCTGATCTGCCCGCGGGGGCTATTCTCGAGTCGCTGACAGGCGTCTTCGAGTGGACACCTACCTATCAGCAGGGAGGTCTCCATACTATAACGTTCGTTGCGACCGACTACGGGACGCCTGCACTGGCGGACACTGAGCATACCGACATTACAGTGACAAATGTGAACCAAGCGCCGGATCTCTTCGATCAGGCTGATACGACGGTAGCCGAGGAGGAGTATCTCACGTTCACGCTAGTGGCGGATGATCCTGATGGAGACAGCGTGGCGTATTCCTCTCCTGATCTGCCGACCGGCGCCACCCTGGGTGAGGCGACCGGGGTGTTTGAGTGGACACCGACAGGTCTTCAGTCGGGTCAGTACACGGTGACGTTCATTGCGAGCGACTTCGGAGTCCCCGCGCTGGCAGACACCGAACAGACCGATATCACCGTGACCGATGCCGTGGGTGTGAATGACGGCGATGAGGAGCTCAGGATTCCGCGCTCCCGGTATCTGGCGCAGAACCGACCGAATCCCTTCAATTCGTCGACAACGATTCAGTATGGGCTTGTGGCTCCGACGTGTGTGAAGCTGGCCATCTATGACATACGTGGTGCGCTGGTACGGCGTCTGGCACGCGGCGAGCTTCCTGCTGGGCACCATCGCGCCACTTGGGATGGATGTGACAATCGAGGCCGTCGAGTAGGAAGTGGTATTTACTTCTGCCGCCTCGAGGCGGGCGACTTCACCGAGACACGACGCATGGTCATCCTGCGCTAGAACACCGGGGTCGTTGGTGCGCTAGAACACCGGGGACGTTGGTAGGTTTGGCAGGTTACTAGTGGGGACGTACTGAAGGTCTTGAAGGTTACGGATGGGGACGTCCCCGGGAGAGAGGCAGAGAGGAGGAACGGATGAGAACGTTGACAGTGTTCGCGTGTGGAGCTCTGATGTTCGGATGGGCTGCTGGTGCTGAGGCGACGACCTGGTATGTTCCGAGCCAGTGCCCCAACATCCAGGCGGGGATCGACTCGGCGGCCGCAGGCGATACGGTGCTCGTGGCCGATGGCACGTATACCGGCGACGGGAACAGGAATATCGACTTTCTCGGGAAGGCTATCCTGGTGACATCCGAGAACGGCCCGGCCGTTACGATCATCGATTGCGAATCGGTAGATCGTGCATTCTTCTTTCAAAATGATGAGGACTCGAGTTCGGTTCTCCGCGGGTTCACGATTACGAATGGCAATGCATCCTATGGCGGTGCCATCCGGTGCGATTTCGGCTCTTCTCCGACGATAGAGGGCAACACGATCACAGGGAACTACTCCACCGACGGTGGCGGCGGGATCTATCTTGAATATGGATCTCCCACCATAGTCGACAACGCGATCGCGGGGAACACCAGTCTGTGGCACGGTGGTGGGATACATAGCTATGACGCCTCCCCCCGGATCCTCGGCAACACGATTCAGTCGAATTCAGCGGATGATCCCACGTGGGAGTGCTACGGCGGCGGGATCTACTGCGAATATGGATCTCCGGTGATAGTCGGGAATACGATCACAGAGAATACGGTGGACTACTTGGGCGGCGGCATCTACTGTGATGGCGTTTCGGGAATCATCCGCGGCAACGTGATCACGCTTAATGTAGCGGACAACCTCGACGATGATTGCTACGGGGGCGGCATATATGAGGAGGATTCCCCATCGTTGCTGATCGAGTACAATACGATCATGGGGAACGTAGCCGACTGGTGCGGCAGCGGGATTGCCTCTTATAGCTCGTCCTCGACAATCGAGGACAACACAATCATAGGGAACATAGACACAGATTTTGGCGGAGGCATCTATTGCGAGTTCTCGAATCCCACAATCAGAGGTAACACGGTTGCGGGGAACTGCGGCTACTATGGCGGAGGTATCTATTGCGGGGCGTCATCTCCTCTGGTTGAGGGCAACCTAGTCAGCGGGAATGAGTCGGGGTACGGCGGGGGTGTATTTTGCGATTTCGGCTCGGACCCGAGCTTTGCTGGCAATACGATCGCGGAGAATCTGGCCACGCACGACGGCGGGGGGATGTACTGCTATTGGTCGGAGCCGACGGTTGTGAACTGCATCTTCTGGGGGGATAGTGCGGGCAGTGGTAACGGTCAAGAAGTGTACCTCGACTGGGACAGTGTGATTAACATTGACTACTCCGATATACAGGGTGGGTCCCCCGGGGTATATGTGGTCCCGGGATGCACACTGTACTGGGGTGTGGGGAACATTAACAGCAATCCGCTCTTCGTGACCGGGCCGCTCGGTGACTACTATCTGAGTCAGATCGCGGCGGGACAGGGAACGGACAGCCCGTGCGTGGACGCGGGCGACCCGGGTTCAGCGGTGCCTGCGGGCGGTACAACGAGGACAGACAGGGTTGCTGATGCGTTGCCCGTGGACATGGGATATCACTATCCCACGAATCGTCCTCCTGATTTGGTGGATCAGCCGGATACGACGGTGGCCGAGAATGAGTATCTCACATTCACGCTGGAGGTGAGCGACCCGGAAGGCGATAGCATCTCGTTCTCGTCTCCTGACCTCCCGGGGGGAGCGACGCTGAAACGCTGAATGCGGTGACCGGTGTGTTCGAGTGGACTCCCACATACCAGCAGGCCGGGCTATACACCGTGACGTTTATCGCGATGGACCACGGGAGCCCCGCCCTGGCTGACACCGAGCAGACAGATATCACGGTGACGGATGTGGTTGGTGTGGAGGATGGCGATGAGGGACCCGAGATTCCGCTCACTCGGTACCTCGCCCAGAACTACCCCAATCCGTTCAGATCGGCTACGACGATCGATTACGGCCTGGTGGCCCCGACCCATGTGAGTCTGAGGATATACGATGTCCGGGGCGCCTTTGTGCGGGCGCTGGTGAACGAGGAACTTGCCGCCGGCCACCATCGTGCGAGTTGGGATGGGCGTGACGGACGAGGCCATCGTGTCGGCAGCGGCATCTACTTCTGCCGGCTCGAGGCGGGCGACTTCACCGAGACGAGGCGCATGGTCATCCTGCGATAGAAGCCCGGGCACGTACCTAAGGTTTTGAAGGTTATCGGGAAAACCTCGGGGACATTGTTAGGTTGAGAAGGTTTCTGGCGAAAAGGCTCAGATG
>LJUI01000021.1 GCA_001303705.1 candidate division TA06 bacterium SM23_40 | reverse complement strand
CCGGCGCCCAGAACGAGTACGTTTTGCATCTGTTCTTGCCTCCTATCAGGACTACTTCCCCACACTCCTCGCTGTCGACCCTGGCGTGCGATCGGCACCGAACCGATCGCCCGGTCGGACGTGTCTCATCTATCTATATGACTGGATCGACCTCTCTCGCGCAGTCGGCAACTACAAGTATCCCTCGAGCTGGCGATCGCGGGGTCCCCAATCACATGCTCCGTTCACTGAGCCTCTCCACATTCCCCACGCAGAGGTAACACTCGATGTGGGGTCTTTGCAATCCCCCGATCACAGGCACCGCCGATATCGCATCTATACAATTTCCGACTATAGGTCCTGCCCCAGGTGGTATCGGCGCATCCCCTGATCGCAGGTTACACTCGGCATACTGTTCGCGCAGTCCCTGATCGCGAGTGCTGCTCGACATAGTGTCTGCGCAACCTCTGATAGCACGTATCGCTCAACGCGGAGTCTGCCCAATCCCTGACCGCGGGCGCTGCTCTACATAGTGTCTGCGCGACCCCTGAGTACACGTATCGCTCAACACGGGGTCTGCTTGTTCCCCGGCCATGGGCGCTGCCCGACATAGTGTTCGCACCCTGCCTGATTACAGCGACCCCCGACACAGATCTATGGGATCCCCCGTCACAGGTACCGCTCGATATACCGATAGTCCGGCGTCAGCTCTCCCTTGTATACGATGACGGCGCGCTTTATCTCGGCAGGGAGCCGGTAATCGCTGAAGTGAACGGAAGGGTCCGCGGCCGCGATCGCCGGCACGAATTCCTTCAATATGTTACTGAAGTAGATGGACGATTCGCGGGGTATCTCACACGGCAGGTTGTCTACTGCCAGCACGACCGGCCCCGTCCCCTCATGTCCGTCGCGGGTCGTGCCATCGAACGGGTTGTAGACGAAGATGGGCTTCTCCGGGTTAGTCCATTTGACTGTGCACTCGATCGCGCCCTCAATGTCGCAGCTTATGTCTCCTATGACCCGAAGGCGCGGGCGAGATGAGCCTCTGTACAGTTCTTTCAGGAACTGCTTGGTGACGAGCCGGGGATACCGTTCTTCCCAATAGATGCAGTTCATGAGCACGGTAAGGTGAGGCACGTACGCCGGGAACTGTGTCCGATACTTCTCCGGGTGGTCATAGTAATCTTGAAGTTCGAACATCGCCTCTGGCGCGATCGGCTCCACCATATGCTCTTCTCGGAAGACAGTCTTGTAGATGACCCTGTTCGAGGCAGAGGATGCTCTTGCAAGCTTGCCCACCTTCTCGGGAGCGATCTCCTGTGCAGGAAGGAGACTGAGTATCTCCTGTGCTCCCTGTGATACGTGTCCGTATCCCGCAATCCCGACGACCAGAGGCGCGAGCGACTCTGGTAGGCCCTGTGAGGAGATCTTTTTGCCCACCCGGGTGATCTCCGCCTTTGCCTGCTCCAGGCTCTCGTACTGGTACGCATGTTTGATGTCGGCGAGCGGCGTGGGGATGCCCTCCCAGTTCAGCCTCTGTCCGAGCGCCCAGAGCGCATCGATCATGCCCGCCAGACCGGCGTGCTTGCCGAAAAAGATGAGGCGTCGCCCCCCGTCGTCGGCCACCTTCTCATACTCGATGAGCTGGCACCCGAGCTCCATCATCTTCCTGAGCATCCCCATATTGTACTTTTGCCCCTTGATGACGTGGGCGAAGAAGACGTAGGTGGAGCCCGCACGGAAAAGACCGACCGGGATCTCTTTCACCGCGAAGACGACCGGGCATGAAGAGAGATCTTCTTCGATCTTCGCCCCTACCTCGACGTACGCCTGATCGGGGATGATACGTATCTCGGAGGGCTGCAGCCAGAATTCGAGCTGGTGCCGTTCGCTCAGCTCCCGAATGTCCTCAGGAGTGAGGGGGACGCGGCGCTCCCACGGATTCTTGTCCTCACGGCGTATTCCGATTCTTCTTCTCATCCGCACACTACCTCAGGATCCGGGAACGAGCATACACTGCCCGCGGCATAGGTCAGCCCATACACACTACCCTCGGCATGGGCGTACCCGCACGCACTACCCCCAGCATGCATGGACCTGCAGACACTATCGAAGAGACCGGGAGGCCTGTACACACTACGTCCGGTATTCCAAGGCCGCTGCAGGGCACGTGCCGCACGGGCACACAGCAGGGCGCAGCAGACTCGCGCAGAGACCGCGGCCCATCGGTGTCGCATCAGCCGGCTACGCCAGAAGCCGGAACGCCTGGCTCATGCCCCGCCTTCAGCGGCGTTCAGGCGTTCGCAGCGAGCGCCCCTGTCCGGCCGCCCGATGCAAGGTTAAAGGAGCCCGGTCCCGGAGTCCATCCGCATCCGGTGCTCCTTTGGGTAACGTCCCTGGCCGCCGTACCTGCCCGGCCCTCGATCAGCGCCCCTGTATGACTCGCACTCGCGCTGTCGCTCTAACTCCCTCTGCGACAGCGACATGCAAGAATGGTGCCGGGGAGGGGATTTGAACCCCTACAGGAATTACTCCCACCAGCCCCTCAAGCTGGCGCGTCTGCCATTTCCGCCACCCCGGCGAATATGGACTCTTTCTGTGATCTGGATGCCGGTATTGTCCCGGCTATTGTCCCGACTGAGATGCCGGCCTCTTCAGCATCGCAGCGTGCCGATCTCGCCGGCACCACACCATGCCGATCTCGCCAGCATCACGGAATGCCGGCCTCACGGACATCATGATAATCGGCATCACGGGATGCCGATCTAGCATGCATTATATAGAGTTGAGCCGCACCGTGTAAAGGGGAAAGGAGCGCGAAGAGAGTGACTCACCCGGCGTTGCCCGTTCGGGCGCCATATTCGCCCCGCCGCACGCCCGGTCATACTCAGTTGCACGGGGATGCATTCCCTATCGGGCGGCGACTTCCTGTACCATCATGCCGTGGAGCATGACGCGGGGGAGGTCGATGGCATAGTCAGCGGGGTCGGTCGCCTTGACGATATTCCGCAGGGGACGACTGGCAATCGGGTCGGTCTCGTCGAGGTTGACGTCGATCGTCTTCTGACAGAGGTTGCCGTCGGCGTCGCGAACGATCCTTACCCTGGGCCGCGCCCACAGCTCCGGCTCCGGGTTGGGAGCGACCACCACCGCCAGTTCTCCCGTATCGAGGAGGACGAGGCTACCCACGGGATATGCTCCCATCATCTGAACGAAGACCTTGAGCAGGAGAAGATCGAACTGTTTCCCCGCTCCTTTCAGCATGTGGGCGATCGTCTTGTCAGGGCGGACCGGCCGGCTGCGGTACGGCCGCTCGCTCGTCATGGCGTCGTAGTAGTCGGCGATAGCCACGATCCTGGCGAACGGGCAGACCTCGTACTCTCGCTCGATACGTGGATACCCCGACAGATCCAGATGGAGATGATGCTGGAGCGTGACCGCCATCGCGGCAATCGGCACCTGGGACACGCCCTTCAGCCGCGTTATCATCTCAGCGCCCCTGAGGGTGTGCCGCGTGACGGCCGTGAATTCCTCGGCCGTGAGGGTCTCGGGCTTGCTCAATATCTCATCCGGCACATCGAGGGTCCCGATATCATGGAACAGCGCAGCGATCCCCAGGTCTCTGAGCGACTTTCTGTCGAGCCCGAGGCGCCGACCCATGGCGACCGAGAGGATGCAGACATTCACTGAGTGGTTGAGACGATAGTTGACATAATTCTTGATCACCGTGAGGCCGAGCATGTAGCACTCATCCCGATCGACGCACTCGACGACCGACTCCACTGCCCGTCGTGCGCCCCGGATATTAGCCGGTTCACCACCCTCGATCCGCGCCACCACACGCTTCAGATGACCCATGGTCAAGAGAAACGCGGATCGGGCCGCGGCGCGGTCCCCCTGATCTTCTACCTTCCTGCGCCCTCCCTCCCCTGCCTCGGAGATTACCACATGAGAAATGTTGTTCTTCTGGAGCGCTGCGACGAAGTTAGCGTATGCCCCGCTCTCCTCTTTTCCTCCCAGGCTGAAGAGCCGAAGGAACGCCGTGAGTTCCTCTGCATCCAACCCGCTCTTGAACGTGATCGCACCGATCCCGCGCCGGCAGAACTCGTCAACCAGGAACTTGAACGCAGCGAAGCTGCTGAAATCCGTCTTTATCCGGACCCCATTGAGGAAGAGACTGAGCCATGCGACGCGGAACTGAACGTCCGATTCGAGGGCGATGAATTCCTGAATGGCCCCGTAGAAGGAGTCCATATGTCTTTTGAACGTTACGTTCGACGGATCGTAGATCTGGGCAACTCTGCTCGCTCCATAGAACCGGCGCAGAAGGTCACGCCCCCACTGCACCATCCGCTTCTCCCAGTCCGTATCGAACCCCGCCGAGGAGGAACCCGGAGCTCTGTTCCCGGTGCCCTCTGTCGACTCATCTTCGTGTGAGCGGATCTCGTCCTTCTCTTCCATCGGTATTAGGTCTCCTGTAAAGCCCGTCTACACGCCCGGCGCACGCTCTTGCGCCAGCTCCGTGCACCGCGATCCAGGACATTCCGCGCCGGCTCAGTGCCGATGCTTCGCAGGGCCATCGCCGCCTTCCACCGAACGGGCTCATAATCCTGCCCTCCTAGACCTCTGCGACGCAGGAGGAGCTGAGTGAGGACCCCCACTGCCCCTTCCCACTTCCACCGGTCGAGCGCCTCGATGAGCGCCATCTGCTCCAATCTGTTTCGCCGGTAGAAGCTCGCGTGCTCGACCATGCCCACGACCTGCCAGAGCGCTCCCTCATCATTCAGCATAGATAGGCGGGAGAGTGCTCTGAGCCGGACCTCGAGGTTCTCGTCACTGAGACAACGAACGAGGTGACGAGCTGCATCCGGCTCGGCGCGCTTCACCAGCTCGGCGACGGCCGCCAACCGGACCCTCGAATCGGAATGCCGCGCGAGCAGACCGAGGCCCCGCAGGGCATCGGCGGTCGGGATGCGGCCCAGAAGGGGAACGATCTCGAGAATCACCTGCGGCGGCGATTCCTTTGCTACGGGAATGATGAGGTTTGCGTTCCCATCGGCCAGTTTCAATACCATCTCCGCCAGAGATTCGCGTGTCTTATTATCGGCGCTCATAGAGAGGGCAGCACAGAGCTGGGGAATCACTTCCGGCCCGATCGTTCTCAGGAACTGCTCCAGCGCGGCGATATCAGGCACAAACCCCTGGGCAAGTGTCTCCCGTATCGTCTCCCTTCCCGCCGGAGCCAGTAGTCTCTCGAGTGCGGTCTGGGCCCTGGCCGCGGCGGCTTCCTGGCCTGCCGCCATCTTCCTCAGACGTCCGATCAACTGGACCGCGCTCGGGAAGTCACGCCGCTGGATGAGCTCCCGATAATACCCATCCATGAGATGTATGATGTCGGTCCACCTCTCTTCCACTTCCTCGAGCTCGAGGATATCAGACAGCAGATCGACTGCCTGCTGCGGGGTGCTCTGCAGCTGAGTCCGGTCGGTTATCTGTTCGATCTGCTCGAGATCACGGTCGTTCCAGACCATGAACTCGGAGATCCCCTCGGCCGGCTCCACGTCAAGGGCATCCCGACCCACCCCACCGCTCTGCACCAACCTCGCCTTGAACGAGACGAGCTCCGAGGCGTCCAGATGCGTCAGGGGCACGTTCTCTTTCGCCGCAAGGGTGGGGAGTTCCAGTTCACGGAACCACCCTTCGATCTCGCCCGCCCCCTCGGTCTCCAGCTCCTCGACAGCGACATATTCGATATTGGCGAACTCTCGCTCCCACAGCAGGCTCTCCACATCCCTGTCATCCTCCGGCAGTGTGGCGCACGTTCGCACTGCGTCGAGGAACGACCACAATTCCTCAGCATCGATGCCGACGTGGAAGATGATCTCCCGCAGGCCGCCGGTGAAGAGCAGGAAGGGAAGCGTGACAGCGCGTCTCTGATGTGACGGGAGGGATACCCCCTCGGCGTGGAATCCTTCCTCCGAGAGGGTCAGCCGGAGGTCGTCGTGCGTACTGAGGTGCCGGTCGAAGAGAGCCGCGAGAGCCTCCTTCTGCTTGACGAGAACACGGCTATTCGAGGGATAGGAGAGGAGAGATGAGAACGCCCTCATCAGCGCCTGGACAAGGGCACGGATATCGCCGGTTTCCTGCCGCCGGCCATCCAGGTCGGTCTGCGGGGGCTCGTCCGGCGACGGGCGGCCGTCGCCAGGAGAGAGTGTAACATCGGTACCCGATGTCGATCCGTTCTGGGCCATTGGGTGGCTCCCTGCAAGGATAGCGGGCAATCCACCCTCCCACAAGAGCCCAAGGGCGAGCGGGCGCGCGGCCGGCCGCAGAATCCGGACAGAGCGGAGCGCCAGCTACGCCTCATACTCCTCCGTGATGTCCTTGCTCACGTCGAGCAGGAAGACGCGGAAGTCTTCTATACTATAAGAAGGATCGCCCTTTACCACAACCCCAATTTGATGGAGGCGGGCAATTTCCGAGAGCGTCTCCACTCGCTCAATACTCAGATAGTCGGCGAGGGTCGGATGAGTTCTGAGCTGAATCCGCTTCTTGACCAGCTCCGGGCCCGCATGCCGCAGCCACCGTTCGATTTTGAGAGCCACCGTCAGCTTGGAGAGTACCCGGCCGGTCCCGTCACAGGTCGGGCAGGGATCGCTGAAGGTGTGGAGGAGACTGGGGCGGGCGCGCTCCCGGGTCATCTCTATCAGCCCGAGGTCGCTCACCCGCAGTGCCTTCGTGCGCGACCGATCGCGCTTGAGCGCCGTCTTCAGCTCGTTCAGCACCTTCCGCTTGTTCTCCTCCCTGACCATATCGATGAAGTCGATGACGATGATCCCTCCCACATCTCTCAGCCTCAGCTGCCGTGCGATCTCGCGCGCCGCCTCCGTATTCGTCTTCAGGATCATCTTCTCGGGGTCGCGCTCCTTGGAGAACCGGCCGGTATTGACATCTATGGCCGCGAGCGCCTCGGTCTGATCGACCGTGATGTACCCGCCCGTCTTCAGCCAGACTTTGCGCTCCAGGGCCTTCTCGATCTGAGCCTCGACGCCGTGGCTCTCGAAGATGGGGATATCGCCCTGGTACAGATGCACCCTGGGTCTGAGGTGCCGTGAGACGGCGTTGACATAGGAGACGACCTGTTTGTACTCGTCCTTCGAGTCGATGATCAGCTCGTTCACTTCGGGAGTGAAGAGATCGCGGATCAGCTTGAGTGTCAGCCCGATATCCTTGTGGATCAGGGAAGGAGCCTTCTTCTTCTCCGCACCTTTCTTTATCTTGTTCCACTGCCGGACGAGCGAGCGGACATCTGAACGAAAGTCTGCGGCCTTGTGGCCTTCGGCCGCCGTCCTTACGATGAGACCCATCCCCTTCGGCCGCAGGTTCGCCACGATGTTCCGCAGGCGGTCCCGTTCCTCGCGGTCACTGATACGTCGCGAGATCCCTATATGTTCGACACCGGGCATCAGAACGACATACCGTCCCGGCAGCGAGACGTAGGAGGTCACACGCGGACCTTTGGTTCCCATCGTCTCCTTCGAGACCTGGACGAGAACCTCCTGTCCCTCCTTCAGGCGTTCCGCAGCAATCGGCGCGCGCCTGCTTCCTTTCTCCTCGATCTCGATGTCATCCATACCCTCGAGTTCGAGGAGCTCTTGAGTCACATCCGCAAGCGGCAGGAACGCATTGCGTTCAGTGGCGATGTCGACGAAGGCGGCACGAAGCCCGGGGAGGATCGATACAACCCTACCCTTGTAGATGTCCCCCACCATGCGCTTCTGCTCAACCCTCTCGATGTACAGCTCCACCAAGCGCTGATCCTCGAGGATGGCAATCCTCGTCTCGCTGGTGTCGGCATTGACGATGATAGATGTATGCACGCTTCCTTCTCCCTTTCGTTCCGCCGCACACCCTGAAGCGCCGGGGCAGAGCCGCCCACACGGGGCGCCATCTCGTGCACCCCGCAGGGGGCTTCATCCGCTCTCCCCCTCCTCACGACCCGCGGGCCGATCTCGTCTGCCGGCCTCCCGAGCTACCCCGTGGCGCGTAGCATATCCCTCTCCTCAAGACCAGAAGAATCGGGTACGCAGCGGAATCCAACTGGGTTCATATCAAGTAAAGCTGATTCTGACCGTCGGCGCAAGGCCTGCCGAACGGCTGAGGGAGATCTCCTAGATGAAGTCCATGGGAGATCGCGCCTCCCCATCCCATTCCACGGACAAGTCGGTCCTCTCGATGCGGAGACCTGCGATATCGATGGTACCGCGCGCCATTACCTCCGTAAGGACCTCAGTCGGCCTCGCTGTGCCCGTGGGTGTGAATCTCAGCGTCATCTCCAGCGCTGATCCATCGACCAGACGTAGCGAGCTGAGGTAGGGACGGATGTCGATCTCGGATGCTTCTCCCTCTGTCACGCGTTTCACCACGATCCTCTCGCAGGCCATCATCTCCTCCAGCCTCGGCTCGATGCGCTCCAGGGTCGCCCGATCAATCCCCTCCACTCGGTACGTGGCAGAGCTGATGAGCCCGCTGAGCGAGCGCGCCTTTGAGAAGATGGGTTTGGCCTCGACGACCTCGATGCCGGGCGGCATCCACTTGGCCAGCGCCGCGGCGATGTTCCCCGGGTACCCCCTGCCCAGCCGGAGATCGAAGAACTCCGACTGCCCGCTCATTCCCACCGCGAGCGGGGGACCGAACGATATCCTGGGGTGCGGGCGGAATCCCTGCGAGTAGGCCAGCGGCAGCCCCGCTCTGCGGACTGATCGAATGATCGCCCGCATCAGGTCGAGATGAGAGAGGAAACGTGCGGAACGCGTCTTCCTGAATCTCGTGCGAAACCGGGTGGCTACCGGCTGCGGACGGCGATACTCTCGCCTCTTGGGCCTGCCGTAGGTGGCTGCCGGGGCCTCGGCCTCGGCGGCGGGCAAGGCGGACTCTCGCGCGCTCCCGAGGAGCGCGGGCGGGCGTCCCTCTGCCTCGCACGGCAGCCCACAGTGCACACACGTCTGTTCGCGACAATCAGGGGTGACGTCGCCCGCCTCGCTGCGGGCCTTCTCCTCGGTCAGGAACGCACGGGCGACGCCGATATCGATGTGATCCCACGGGAGAACCTCATCGAGTGGCCTGGCTCGCAGATACGCTGTGGGATCGATATCCTCCTCGGAGAACGCTCGCTCCCAGCGATCGTAGTGGAAATGCTCAGTCCACTTATCGAATCGGCACCCCATTCTCCAGGCCCTCTCGATAACACGCACCAACTGGCGGTCGCCCCGCGCAAGCACACCCTCGAGAAACGATATCTCAGGGCTTCGCCATTTGACCGTCACGTTGTGCGATCTGAGCGCCCGCCTCAGGAAGAGCTCTTTCTCCCTCATCTCCTCTATGCCTTCCTGCGCGGTCCACTGGAAGGGCGTGTGTGCCTTCGCCACAAACGGAGAGATCGATACTTTCAGTCTGCCCTTCGTCTTGCGCCCGACCTTCGCTGCACGCCGCGTGAGATCGACGATGCCCTGCAGATCGTCAGATGTCTCGGTGGGGAGGCCGATCATGAAGTACAGTTTGATCTGCCTCCACCCGGCAGTGTACGCGTGCGCGATCGCGTCGAGGAGCGCGTCCTCGCCCACCTGTTTGTTGATCACTCCACCGAGCCGCCACGAGCCGCATTCTGGCGCAAATGTGAGGCCGGTGCGGCGGAACTGGCTCAGCCCCCTGGCGAGGCGCTCGCTGAAGGCGTCCGGCCTCAGAGATGGGAGAGAGATGGCGACTTGTTCTTCTCCGAGCTCGTGCGGCAGTCGCTCCACGAGCTCCTCGAGACGGGAGTAGTCGCTACTGGAGAGAGAGACGAACGAGACCTCGTCCCAGCCGCTCTCTCTCAGGCCGCGACGCGCGATCTCGATGACCGATTCGAGCGGGCGCTCGCGCACCGGCCGGTATCCAATGCCGGAAAGGCAGAAGCGGCACCCCCGTGTGCACCCCCTCATTACCTCGACCCCGAGGCGGTCGTGGGTTATCTCGCAGAACGGAACGATAGGAGGCAGGGGAGCATACTCAGGGCGCAGATCCTCTACGATGCGCCTGCTCACCCGCGCGCGGGGCTCCGATGATCGGGCCGACGCGCCGGGCGGCGCACCATCGAAGAGCGCCGGAACGTATACCCCGGAAAGGCGGCCGAGTTCACGGTGGAGTGTTGCTCTCGGATCGCCCGTAGCCAGCCACTCCTTCGCCACGTCCACGAGCTCTCCGATAACCTCCTCGCCCTCACCAATCGCGAAGCAATCGAAGAAGTCAGCGACGGGCTCGGGGTTGAATGCGCACGGACCACCTCCCACTATGATCGGATCGGTACGTGCTCTGTCACGCCAGTGAAGCGGTATGCCGGCGAGATCGAGGAGGTTGAGCACGTTGGTGCAGGCGAGCTCGTGCTGGAGGCTGATGCCGAACAGGTCGAACTCACGGATCGGCGTCCGCGATTCGAGAGCGAAGAGCGGCAGCCCCCCGCGGCGCATCTCGTCCTCCATGTCTGTCCAGGGCGCAAAGACCCGTTCACAGACTACATCATCTCTCCGATTGAGGATGTGATAGAGGATCTGGAGCCCGAGGTTCGACATGCCGAGCTCGTAGACGTCAGGATAGGCGAGCGCCACCTTGAGCCGATCCGGGGTATGATCCTTGTGTACGGAGTGAATTTCGTCGCCCAGATACCGAATCGGTTTCGTTACACGCGGAAGAATGTGATCGATCGTAACCTTCACACGCCCTCTCCCCTCCGCGAGAAGCGCCTACATCTCACGACCTCTTCCCACCCCTGGCGGATCGACCAGCCCTCCTAGTCACCGTCTTGCCAGTCCTCCTCGCCGTCCTGGCCGACCTGGCCCCCTTCGCCGGCCGCTTCACTGACGTCTTCCTCGTTTTCGTCGCCTTCGTCGCCTTCCTCGTCTTCGTCACCTTCTTGGCTCGTGTCGCCTTCTTCGCCCGTGTCGCCTTCTTCGTCTTCGTCACCTTCTTCGCCCGTGCCGGCTTCCTCTTCACCGCCTTCTTCTTCACACGCCTGGCAGCCGCCTTCCTCGGCTTCGCCGCCCTCTTCGTGCCCACCCGCTTTGCCTTCGCCGGCTTCCTCTTCACTGCCCGCCTGGCGGCTACCTTCTTTCTAGCTCTCGCCGCCGGCTTCGGCTTGGCCCGCTTCGCTGCTTTCTTCGGCCTCGCAACCTTCTTCGGCTTCGCGGCAGCCTTCGGCCCCGCGGCCCTCTTAGCAGCCACGGGGACGGCCACCTCTGGCACCTCGGGTGTGCTCATCACGACGTTCCGACCCGCTTTCTTCGCAGCTTTCATCGCCTTTCTCGCAGCTCTCACCAGCTCCATCGGGTCCTCTCCATCAGCAGGATAGGACGATACGCCGGCACTCGTCGTCACCGCCACTTTGTGGCGACTCCTCCGCCCGGGTGCGAATGTGAACTCGACCATGCGTCTCACCCGCTCGGCGAGCCCGAATGCCTGATGTTTTGTGGCCTCCGGAACCGCGAGGACGAATGTTCCTCCACCATAGTACGCAGGAATGTCGGCCGCACGAGTCTGTGCGATGAGTATCGTCGCGATCTCCCCGAGCACCTTATCCCCATCCTCCCTGCTGTGCCTCTCATTGTAGGCTCCCAGATGATCCACGTCATACACGGTCACGGAAAGAGGGCGATGATAGCGGGCTGCGCGTTCGATTTCGACGGCAAGCTGCTTCCAAAGGTGACGCCTGCTGCGCAGACCAGGGGTGGCCTCAAAGTCCATCTCTATTCACCTCCGGCAGTTTGACCCTCGCACACACCTCAAGGAACGACGACATGATCATCTCCCAGGCATCCCCCGGCTCAGCTCGACTGACCGCCGGCCTCATCCGGTGACGGGGAAGAGATCACGCGATTGCCGCCTTCTTTTCGAGCTCTCACCAGAGCGTCGGTAGCACGCTGCACGAGAACTACTGCATCGTCCCCATCTTCCGGGAATGTTGCGATCCCACCGCTCATGGTTCCCTGCCCGAACATCACCGGGATCTCGCCGGACGAGGTACTCTCCTCGAACTCCTTCCGAATTCGATCGGCCATCTCGACCGCATCTGACCGGCCGCTCTCGGGCAGCAGGACGATGAACGTTTCCTCGTCAAGTCGCGCCGGAAGGTCTGTGTCTCTTGCACTCTCGGCGAGAAGCTTGCCCACCGCCCTCAGTTGAGCGGCGCCCCGTGCAGTATCAGGCTCCCCCTCGACCTGCGGATATCCGTCGATTCCAAAGAGGGAGACCGAGAGGGTTCGGCCATAGCGTCGCGCGTGGTCGATCTCGCGATCGAGAGCCCTCAGTGCGTTGGCACGGTTCACAAGCCGGGTCGTCGCATCGATCTGAGTCTCCTCTTCGGCACGGTGCAGCAGAGCGGCAGTCTCCAGGGTGAGGCCGCCGAACCCCGAGATCACGGTGAGCCGCTCATCCATCCGCCCCACACTCGTGCTCCCCACCCCGACGACCCCGTACAGCCCGGCCCAGCCCAGGAGCGGAACACACGACCGCGCGTCGGGAAGCAGACCGGACTCGGGCGGGACACCCTCCCGTTCAAAGTCCTTCTCCTGCATTATGGTGCCGCGCGCGGCAGCGGTTCCCACTCGCCCTTCTCCCACTCGCACCCTCACATCGCTGACCTCCTCGTATCCGAGGCCCGAGATATGGCGCAGCACCAGGTCCCGTCCGTCCCTGGTCGGCACGTAGAACGACACTTCCTTCGCCTCCAGAAGTCTCGTCGCCCCCTCGACGATACCGGCCGCACGGCGACTGGGATCACGGTGTTCGAGAACTCGCCCGATGAAGTTGACTGTCGACTCGAGGAGCTTCCTACTGTCACTCCTCTCCTGTTCGAGGTTCTGGAGAGCACGGCGGAGGATGCTCATGCTCTCCTCGTGGACACGCATCACCTGAGCAAGCTCCTCTCTCCGCTTGCCGAGAGATCGCCTCAACTCGCGAGCCTTCCTCCTGCTGCGGATCAAGTCAATTGCACCCACCGCCACAACCAGGGGCGACAGCACCAACAACAACATTTCAACAGTCACAGACTCCACCCCCTCAGGTGGTCGGTGCCTCCGCACGTGAGGCGATCACGACCCGATTGCGCCCTTCGTGCTTGGCCTGATAGAGCGCTCTTTCGGCCATGCTCACCATGCGCTCAACGTCTACTGCGTCCACGGGGCATGCAGCGAGGCCGATGCTCACAGTCAAGCAGCCTCCGGGGACGCTCGACTCCCCGGAGAACGGTTCATCTTGTACGGCCTGCCGAATTCGCTCGGCCAGGCGAGCCGCGATCTCTTTCTCCGTCTCGGGGAGCACGACGATAAACTCTTCGCCGCCGTACCGCCCGACGTAGTCGGTGTTGCGAAGCTGATCTCTGAGCAACACCGCGAACTGGCGGAGCACGTCGTCACCACTCGGACGGCCGTTCACCTCGTTATACTGACGGAAATGATCGATATCGAGGATGATCAGGCAGCTCGCTCGGTCATAGCGGAGAGATCGCTCGATCTCCCGACGCAGCACGTCGAGTGCGCTCCGCCTGTTGAGCAGTCGCGTGAGATCATCGGTCTCGCTCGCGGCCTGGATCTCGTGAAACAGCCGGGAATTCTCCAGAGCCATCGCCCCCAGGCTCCCGATCATCACCAGTATCGACTTGACATCATCACTCAGCTCGGCGAGCCCCCCGACGTTGATCACGCCGAAGATCCTGTCGCGGTACGTGAGCGGGATACAGATGTCTGTTCGAAACCGCTGATTCCAGGGAGATTCGATCTCCCGCTGGGCGAGGTTGCTCTCCATCCGAAAATCCGCGATGGTCATCGGCAGGCGCTTCTGGGCTGTGTACCCGATGTATCCCTCTCCGATGGGAATGGCGACATCGGGCGGGATGCCTGAAGGCAGGCCGATATGGGCGGCGAGGGAGAGCTCGGTCCTCGCCGGTCGGGTCTGGAAGAGCTCGACTTCCTGAGCCTCTGCCAGCCGGTGAGCCGACCTGACCAATAGCGCATAGATATCAGCCCGATCGGTACTCGCTCCCAGCTCTTTTGCCAGATCGAGCAGAATGACGAACAGCCGACGCCTCGTGTCGATCTCCCGCGCAAGGGTCTCGATGTTCCGCTGGGTCGCTGCCACTTCTTTGCGATGCTCGCCCTTCTGTCGCTCGATCCTCTTGCTGAGCATCAACAGCTCTTGTTCCACCCCACGCACCCTCGTCCTGGCATTGAGCGCCAACAGCAGAAAGAAAACGGCCAGAAGGCCCGCGGCGGCCAGCAAAGCGTAGTTCAGCTCCGGAGCCATCGATCCCTCTCCCTAGGGTGATGCCCTGCGCAGTACCTCGAGGTAGGCCTCCTCAACCTGCCCCAGGTCACGGCGGAACCGATCTTTGTCCAGGCGTTCACCGCTCTCTGCGTCCCACAAGCGGCACGTGTCGGGCGAGATCTCATCCGCCAGGAGGATCTCATCTCGATGCCGCCCGAACTCGAGCTTGAAGTCGATGAGGCGCAGTCCGCGGTCGAGGAAGAAGGCGCTCAGTATCCGGTTGACCTCGAGCGCAAGGCTCCTCAGAAGCTCGACCTCGGAGGGCGGCGCCAGGTTGAGGACACGAATGTGTTCATCGTTGATGAGCGGATCTCCGAGCGCGTCGTCTTTGAGGTGGTACTCCACCACCGGCTCGGCGAAGACCACACCCTCCGCGATTCCCAGACGCTTCGAGATGCCGCCGGCAGCAACGTTCCTCACCGTCACCTCAATCGGAATGATTTCCACCTTCTTCACAAGCATCTCGCGCTCGCTCAGGCGACGAACGAAGTGCGTCGCCACTCCCTCCGATTCGAGGTGTCTGAAGAGGATCGTCGAAATCTCGTTATTGCACCGCCCTTTGCCGGCGATCTGGCCGCGCTTCTTGGCGTTGAACGCGGTCGCATCGTCCTTGAACTCCTGGATCACGAGATCCGGATCGTCCGTTGCGTACAGGATCTTCGCTTTGCCCTCGTATAACCTCTCGCCCTTCGTCATCGAATCCCTCGCATCGCTGCGGATTTCTGTTCGTTCTGACCTCGGCAGGCTACGGCCGGTGGCTACCGATGCTTGCCGAGGACCCGTTCATAGATGTGGCCGACGTTCTTGAGATACCCGTCGAGACGAAAGCATTCAGCGATCTCTTCCTGCGACAGGTGTTGTCCTATATCGGAATCGCTCTCGACGAGTGACCGGAAATCCTTCTCTTCTTCGCGCCCGCGAAATGCAGCGCCCTGGACGAGCCGATACGCCTCCTCACGCGAAACGCCTTTTGCAATGAGGCCGAGCAGTATCTTCTGAGAGCAGATGTACCCGTCTGTCAGCTCGAGATTTTTTCGCATGCGGTCGGGGCGCACGACGAGATTTCGGATGACATCCACGAGCTTGTGAAGCACATAGTCGACGAGGATGGTGCTGTCCGGTATGATCACCCGCTCGACGGATGAGTGGGTGATGTCGCGCTCATGCCACAGCGCGACGTTCTCGAGGGCGGCCAGCGCATTCCCCCGCACGACGCGCGCAAGCCCGGCGATCCGTTCGCTCACAATGGGATTCCGCTTGTGGGGCATCGAGGAGGACCCCTTTTGCCCCGTGGTGAATCCCTCTTCCAGTTCGCCGATCTCGGTGCGGTGAAGGTTCCGGATCTCTGTTGCGATCTTTTCGCAGGTCGAGGCAATGATAGCAAGCGTCGTCATGTATTCGGCGTGGCGGTCACGCTGCACGACCTGGCTCGATACCGGGGCCGGCTTCAGGCCCAGCCGCGCGCAGACGGACTCCTCGATCCCCGGGTCGAGATGAGCGAAGTTTCCCACCGCCCCCGAGATCTTGCCGTACGAGATCCGCTCAACCGCGGCCGCCATGCGCTGACGGTTCCTCTTCGTCTCATCATACCAGAGCAGGAATTTGAGCCCCAGACTCGTCGGCTCGGCGTGGACGCCGTGTGTGCGCCCGACGATGAGTGTGTCCCGGTGAGCGCGTGCCTTCTCCTCGAGCGCTGCCAGAAGTTCCGACAGATCGGACTCGATCTCCTTACCCGCGTCCCGCATCAGAACCGCACCTGCGGTATCGAGCACATCGGAGGAGGTCAGACCGAAATGGAGGTATCGACCTACGGGGCCGATGGTCTCCGCGACGTCGGTGACGAAGGCCGCCACATCGTGCCTCACCCGCTCCTCGATCTTCTTGACGCGATCGATGTCGAATGCGGCTTTGGCACGCATCGTCTCGGCCGCATCTCTGGGGATGATTCCGGCCTCAGCCTCGGCCTCGGCGACGAGCAGCTCGACCTCGAGCCACGTCGCCAGCTTGTTCTCCTCGCTCCAGATGTATCCCATGCGGGGAAGTGTGTACCGTTCGATCATGGCGCACCTAGTCTCCTTTGAACTCAGCCGCCTTGATACTCGCCACGCGCCCCCGACCGTCGCGCTCAAGCGCAAGATCGACCGTGTCCCCGACGCGCACAGTGAGGAGAGCCACCTGCCAGTCGGTGAATGAGGCGACGGGCTCGCCATCGATCGTCCGTATGATATCGCCTCGCCTCACTCCAGCGCCCTCGGCGGGGCTCCCCTGCTCGATGTTCGCGACCAGAAGCCCATCGAGGTTATCGATCTCGAGCGACTCCGCCAGCAGCGGGGTCAGCTCTTGAACGCGGATGCCGAGCCAGGCCACGCGCACACGACCATACTCTTTCAGCTCCCCCAGGATCTTCTTCGCGGCATTGATCGGCCTGGCAAACCCCACCCCCTCAGATCCGCCGCCAGCCGTGAAGATGAACGTGTTGATGCCGATCACTTCTCCTGCTGCATTCACAAGCGGGCCGCCGGAGTTCCCGGGATTGATGGCGGCGTCGGTCTGGATCATATCCGCATAGATCTGGGGTTCCCGGCTCCGGCCGGATGACTTGATGGCCCGGTGCAGGGCGCTGATCACCCCGACTGTGACCGTCGGCTGGGTATCCTCGAGGAAGTAGGCGAACGGGTTGCCGATGGCAATCGCCCACTCGCCGATGATCAATCTCTCCGAGTCTCCCAGCCGGGCGTGCGGAATGTCCTCGCTCTGAATCTTCACCAACGCCAGATCGAGGTAGGGGTCGGTCCCGATCAGCTCTCCGTCGAAGACCCTTCCATCGGCGAGCGTCACCTTGATCTCCTCAGCCCCGTGCACCACATGGTCGTTGGTCAGGACATGCCCATCCGAGTCGATGATGACGCCCGAGCCCTGGCTTGTGATCTGTTCCCGATACCGCCGGGGAGGGAACAGGTCACGCCAGAGTTGATCGAAGTACGGATCCCTAAATGGACCCGTGAACGGAGATACGGTGTAAATACGGGTCTGGATCACGCTGATCGAGACCACCGCGGGCCCGACCTCCCGGGCGGCGCGCACGATGGCATTGACCCTCGATGCGGTGATGTCGTCGATGCCTTCGACTGCCGCCGCGGCGCCCCCCTCATCCGCCTCCGCTCCGGACTCAGGGGGAACCTGCCCGAGGGCAGAAGCGCCGAGGACGGGAAACGTCGACTGATGCCCGAGGATGCTCATCACACCGACGCCGGCAAGTCCAAACGCTATTCCCAGCAGGAAAATCCCTATTGTGTACAGTCCCTTCACGATCATTCCTCACAACGATTCGATGCTCGCCCGTTTCTTCGTCTCCACTGTTCGAGCCAGCCGACCATCGTCCCCATAGCGCTCAACTCCTACTGTCTCACCTTCTGCCAGTCGGCGAGAAATCGCTCGATCCCGATCGTCGTCAGCGGGTGCTTCACCATCTGCTCGATCACCTTGAACGGAATCGTGGCAGCATCGGCGCCTGTGAGCGCGGCATCGATGACGTGGAGGGGATTCCTGATGCTGGCGACGATTACCTGTGTCTCGATGTCGTAGATGCTGAAGATCTCGACGATCTGATCGACGATCTCCATACCGATGTGGCTGATGTCATCGAGACGGCCGACGAAAGGACTGACGAATGCAGCCCCCGCCTTGGCGGCGAGCAGCGCCTGATTGGGAGAGAAGACCAGCGTCATATTGCAGCGGATCCCCTCCTGCTTGAGGCGGTGGACTGCCTTCATCCCTTCCTTCGACATCGGCACCTTGATGACGATGTTGCTGTGGATGGCGGATAACTCACGAGCTTCGGCGACCATCCCCTCAGCATCGGATGCGACCACCTCCGCACTCACCGGACCGTCAACGATCTCACAAATCTGCTTTAGGATGTCGCGAAAGCTTCCCTGCTCTTTTGACAGGAGCGTCGGATTGGTTGTCACCCCATCGAGGACTCCGAGGCTGGCAGCCTCTCGGATCTCCTCGACATTGGCAGTGTCGATGAATATCTTCATCCAAACCCTCCCTCAGAACTGGCCTCATGACGCCGACCCGGGCCATGTCACAGTGCGCTCGTTCCGGCCGCGGCGCCCCGGGCCACTTCATCCTTCTCTAGAAGACGTTCCCAACCTGCCGACGTCCCCGCCTGCGTCGCTCCGGGGAATAACCTTCAAAACCTGGGTACGTCCCCGGCCATAACCTTCTGAACCTACCAACGTCCCCGCCATAACCTTCTGAACCTACCAACGTCCCCGGTTGGCGTGCCCGGTTAGTAGGAGACGGAGAGGAGGCAGAGGCCGTGGGCAGGGGCGGTGGGGCCGGCCTCCTGTCTGTCTCTCGCTTCCAGGATCCGCTCGAGGTCTTCGACGGCGAGCTTGCCGCGTCCGATCTGGACGAGTGTGCCGACGATGCTGCGGACCATGCCGCGCAGAAAGCGATCGGCTTCGATCTCCAGAACGCACTCGTCTGGCCCGTCCTGCCAGAGTAGATCGAGGATTGTCGCCACGCGCCCGTGCTGCTCCAGCGCGTGCAGGGTGAACGATGTGAAGTCGTGCCTGCCCTCGAGCGTTCTAAGCGCGTCCCGGATGGGCTGCGGATCGAAGACGAACGGCACTTCCCACGCCCACTTCCTGCGCATGGGTGAGCGGCCCCTCAGCAGCCGATACCGGTACCGTCTGGTCCTGGCAGCGAACCGCGCATTGAAGTCCAGGGCCACCTCGATTGCCTCATGGACGTATACCGAGCGCGGCAAGATCCCATTGAGTGCTGCCCCGATCTGTGAGACGTCGAGCTTCGATCGGGTATGGAAATTGGCGACCTGCCCCAGGGCATGGACGCCCGCATCGGTACGCCCAGCACCGATGACGCGGATGCGTTCTCCGGTGAGGCGCGCGATAGCGTCCTCCAGCGCGCCCTGAACGGTCGGGAGTTCCCCCTGGATCTGCCAACCGTGGAATCCGCTGCCATCGAACTCGATCGTCAGCTTGATGTTTCTCACGATTCAGGAGATGAACCCTATAGACTCCATCTGGCTATCCCGGCGGCGACGCAGGCTGCCCCGGCTGCGGCCAGCACGACGTAGTCGGCTTCGCGCAGGCGAAGTTCGATGAGTTGGGTACGGGTTTGGCCGCCGCGATAGCACCGCGCCTCCAGCGCAAGCGCGAGTTCATCCGCCCTCCGAAACGAGCTGATGAGCAGCGGAGCAGCCAGAGCTACGACGCCCCTGAGCCGCACCATCAGGTTGCCCTCGAGCCTCGCGCCGCGGGCCAACTGCGCCATCCGTATCCGCCGCCCCTCAGCGAACAGCGTGGGCACGAACCGGAGGGCGATCGCCAGCATCATCGCCAGCTCGGACGTCGGCACACGGAGGCGGCGCAGCGGACGGATCAGCCGCTCGATACCGTCCGTGAGCTCGAGGGGCGAGGTCGTCAGCGTCAGCAGAGCTGCCATGGTGATGACGAGCCCGAGTCTCACCACGTAGAAGATACCTCGCCCGACGCCCTCCCACGTCACTTGCCACCCGACTCCGGGGATCTCGATGATCGGTCTTCCCGGAGTGAAGAAGAGATGAAGAATGAGCGTGATGATGAGGAGCCAGAGGAAGAGTCGGAGGTTTCGCCACACCAGCCTCGGCGGCAGTTTCGCCGCCATCGTGACGGCCACCAGCAGCAGGATCGCGGCGAGGAGCTCCACTATGTGGTGAGCGAGCAGGATGGCGACAAGCAGGAGTACGCAGCTCGCCAGCTTGGTCCTGGGATCGAGGCGATGCACGGCCGAGTCGGCCGCCACGTACCGCCCCAGTGCGATGTCGCTTCCCTGCCACATCCGGCCCTCTCTCGATACACTCCAGCCCCTGTACGCGTCCTCCTCATGTCCTGCGCGCCCTATTGGCGTTCAGTGCGTCGTAATCGTAACGTACCTTCCATGAGTGTATCAACTGAGAGACGAATAGTCAATCGGAAACTTCCCCTGTGAGTCGGCAGGGAACATTCGATCGGTATCAGGCGTATGGAGTTACGGGAGGGTCGTTGACAACCCTACCCCGCTGTGCTAGTGTGGCTCAGGCCTGAACCAGTCACGAATCGCGATCGAGCCCATCGGGCGGATCCCGCGCGATGCGCCGGGGCCTGCCGCGTCCAGTTGGCCCGGGGCCCGACGGTCTCCTCCATTTGCGCGGCGCACATGGCGAGGCGCCGCGCCGAGGAGGGCGGTCTCCCGACCTGATTACGGCGCGGCATGCCGATCGATCTATCGCCTCAACAGGAGGTCAAATACAGCAATGGACCCTCGTCTCTGGTGGATCTGGGCGATCCTCGCTGCAGCCTTCATCCTCGGGGAGATAGTCACAACCGGCTTCTTTCTCCTCTGGTTCGGAATCGGGGCGGCGGCAGCAGCGCTCGCCGCGCTGTTTGGTCTGGGACCCGGGTGGCAGTGGGCGGCCTTCGTCTTTCTGTCTGCGATCCTGGTCCTCCTCTCCCGCCGGTTCGCCGATCGAGTCACATCGCCGCCGCCTCCTGGCATTGGCGCCGAGCGGGCTATCGGGAAGAACGGTGTCGTCATCGAGTCGATCGATCCGCTCAAGGACGCGGGCCGCGTGCGCGTGGAGAAAGACGAGTGGCGCGCCACGAGCGAGAGCGAGGGTAACATCCCGGTCGGCACGAAGGTTACCGTCGTCCGGATAGAAGGAACACACCTCGTCGTCAAACCAACTGAGGAGGTCACATAGATGTTGATCCTGCTCATCATCGTAGCCGTTGTCATCTTCATCCTGGCCATGAGCGCCGTTCGTATCGTCCGGCCCTGGGAGAAGGGCTTGATCGAGCGGCTCGGCAAGTATCAGCGCACTGCCAGCAGTGGGCTCACGATGATCATGCCCATCATCGAGAGGATGACCAAGGTTGATATGCGTGAGACGGTCGTCGACGTTCCGCCCCAAGAGGTGATCACCAAGGATAATGTCGTCGTCACGGTCGATGCGGTCGTGTACTACGAGGTGACCGACCCGATCAAGGTCACCTACAATGTCGTCGATTTCTATACGGCGGCGGTGAAGCTGGCCCAGACCAACCTCCGTAACGTGGTCGGAGATATGGCGCTTGACGAGACCCTGACGTCGCGTGAGTCGATCAACGCCAAGCTGCGTACGATCATGGATGATGCGACAGATAAGTGGGGCACGCGCGTCAGCAGGGTCGAGATTCAGCGCATCGATCCTCCGGTCGATGTGACCGAGGCCATGCACCGGCAGATGAAGGCTGAGCGCGATCGCCGCGCCAAGATCCTCGATGCGGAGGGTGACCGTCAGGCTGCCATCGAGCGAGCCGAGGGCGAGAAGAGGGCCAAGATCCTCACCGCAGAGGGTGAGGCTGAGGCGATCAAGAAGGTGGCCGATGCGGAGAAGTTCAAGCTCCTCACCGTGGCGGAGGGTGAGGGTCAGGCGATAGAACGTGTCTTCTCGGCGATCCACAACGGAAGGCCGACGAACGACCTGCTCGCCGTCAAGTATCTGGAAGCGCTGGCGAAGATCGCCGACGGAAAGGCGACGAAGGTGTTCCTTCCGCTCGAGGCATCGGGCGTCCTGGGGAGCATCGCCGGCATCAGCGAGCTCCTCCGGGGCACTGAAGGAGAAGGGGCCGCCCCGAGCACCCCGACGTCATAGGGGCGCCCGGAACTGTGCCAGCGCCCGGAGTTCATGGGGACTTCCTTCGTCGCATCGCCGCTCGCTGCATTGTCGCGAGCAGTGGAGGCAATACCTCAACTGATCTCTCGATCGTGAACGAGAACCAGGAGGCTCCTCCCGGGAGCCTCCTGTGCACACTCGGCTGCGTATCGACCAGAGCATGCCGCGAACGACCTGGCCCGAGGCCGAAGAGGGCGCAGACGCTGCCCGTACCTGACCCGGCACGTCGAGGAGATTGCGTCATCTTCACCTCGCACCGCCGATACTGCGTGCAACACCGGAGTATGAACTGCAACTAGACGAGGAACGATGCTCGAATCATTGACGCCGGTCGCTCAAAAACACTTCCGCCGCAACTACTACCTGGGAATCGGCAACGGAGTCTTCTTCAATCTCTCGAGCGCCTTCCTCAATCTCTCTACTGTGCTCCCGGCGTTCGTCTCCCACCTCACACGTTCGCCCATACTCATCGGGCTTGCCGGATCGCTGGAACCAACCGGCTGGTTCCTCCCGCAACTCTTCGCCGGCCACCTCATCGAGAACCGCATCCGAAAGAAACCTGTCTATGTCCAGATGGCATTCGTGAGGGTCTTCTCTCTTGTCGGCCTTGCAGCCGCTCCCCTCCTCGTGGGCAACCGTACTCCCGGCCTACTACTCATCGCCTTCTTCTTTTTCTTCTCCGTCTATTCTCTCGCCGGCGGTGTGGCCGGCATCGCGTTCTTCGACATCATCGGCAAGGCGATACCGTCGCGGAAGCGCGGAACGATGTGGGCGTGGCGCCTCTTCCTCGGCGGGATCTCGGCGGCGCTCGCCGGACTGCTGGTGAGATATCTCCTCGCACGCCATGCGTTCCCGGCGAACTATGCCCTCATCTTCTGGTGCAGCGTCTTCGCGGTCGCAGTGGGGACGGCACTCTTCTCGTTCGCGGCCGAGCCGATCGAGCCAGTGCGCCAGGAGCGGCGCACCTTTCTCGCCTATCTCGGGGAAGGAATCGCGATCTTTCGGGATGATTCGGACTTCCGGACACTGCTTGCAGCACGTCTCTTGCTCGGGGTGGCTATGATGGCAGGGCCGTTCTATATCATCTTCGGCATCCAGAGGTTGGGGTTCAGCGAGGAATCGGCGGGGCTGTTTCTTACCGTCCAGATGCTCGGCCTCATCGTCTCCAATGCACTGTGGGGGCCGATGAGCAACAGGTGGGGCAACCGGGCCATCCTCAAGTCGATCGCCGTCTTCTCGATACTCATGCCTGTGATACCGATCATCCTCGCGGGCGTCTCCGTCCCCCGTTCCCTGTACCTCCCCGTCTTCTTCCTCATGGGGGCATCGCTGAGCGGGACGCGGATCGGTTATTCAAATGTCCTCCTCGATATCGCTCCCCCCATCACCCGCCCCACCTATCTCGGTCTCATGAACACGCTCATCGCTCCCTCGCTCATCTTCCCGGCGGTGGGAGGCCTCATCGTGAGCGTGACATCCTACTACGTGCTCTTCGTACTCTCGGCAGCAACCGCCCTCGTCGCCCTGTATAAGACATCACAGCTGCGCCTGACTGGCGTCGCCCCGCGGGACTGAGAGGGCCACCGCCGAACCAAGCTGAGCCCGCAGTGACCTGTCGCGGACCCGGCGAGACGGGGCATGTGGCTGATGCGCCTGGCTGGCGTCGCCCCCCGGGACTGAGAGTGCCTCGGCCGAAGCAAGCTGACCCCGCATTGACATGTCGCGGACCCGGCGAGACGGGGCATGTGGCTGAGCGGGGATAGAAATGGCCGGGCACGCCAGGCCACCCGGCCCTTGACCTACCTGGGTTGCACTCCCGTCAGTAGTTGAGCTCAAGACCGACCATCCCCGAGACGCCCGGCATGGGATAGCCGCGCTTGTGCTCATACTCAGTATCCGTGAGGTTCTCCCCCGCCACGAAGAGTTGCGCAGGAACGCCGAGACCCAGGCCGCGGAGATCGATCGACATCTTGCCGTTAACGAGAAAGAACGGGTCGATCCTGTCTCTGGTCCCGGGGAATCGGGGGTTGCTCTTGTAGTTCTCCGAGACGTACTCGGAATCGAGATGAAGCATCCACCAGCTAAAGGGCTGGAGGCTCACGCCTGCATTAATGGTCAGCTCGGGCGTATTCGGGAGCGCATCTGGTTCCGAATCGAGGTACGTGCCGCCGGCGAACGCTTTGATTGCCGGTATCGGCCGCAGCGCGGTCGTCACCTCGACCCCCCGGGTCGTGAAGTCACCGACATTCTCGTAGTGCGGTGGCGGCGGAGGCGGAGCGACGAACTCGATCCTCTCCTCGCCCGCGTCGCGGAACATGGTGACGTCGGCCTCCAGCCACCCGGCAGGTCGGATGGAGAGACCCGCCTCGGTGTGA
>LJUI01000020.1 GCA_001303705.1 candidate division TA06 bacterium SM23_40 | reverse complement strand
TGAAGACGCCGTACCGCCTCACCCAGTACGTTGTAGATGTGGATCGAAGCTCCTCGCGATTCCTCGCCGACTGAAGCATCGGCCCGAGCTGCCGGGGCAACCCTCCACGCTATCTCCGCCGCGCCGCGGCACGGATTGGGAAAGACCGCAGTCTCGATCGCACGGTGGTGCTCAGAGGGCGGCCCCTTGCCTGGTTCCGCTCCCGAGTCAAGTACAATCTTGTACACCGTTCCCCCCCGTCCCAGGATGCCGGCGTGCACGAGCTTGGCCCCGGCCACGACCACACCACCGTCCTCGGAGATATCGACCGAGTAGAATGAGCCCGGGGAACTGAGAGCGGACAGCGGCTGGGCTGTCTCCCGCGAAAAGATGGTCAGATCCCACAGGAGGTTCTCCACGTCCCCCCATGACCCGGCAACTGCGCGCGAGCCATCACCGCTGAGCGCCACCTCTGAAATCTGGCCGCCATACTCCGAGAACGACCAGAGCGGAGTGCTCTGCTCAGCTGCGAACAGGAGCGTCTGGCAGAAGAACGGGTTCCCGTAGTCGTACGTCCCGGCGAGGATGGTCGAACCGTCCCGCGAGATCGCCACCGCCGTCACCCACGTATCCTCGCCGACCCAGTGTGTCCACAACCGCTCATACGCTGCAGATCCGGGATCCCACTCCCACGCAACGACCTCGCCATCGAAGCCGCCCGTCACCAGACGGGAGCCATCTCCTGATACTCCCGCGACAGTCTGTCCGAAGTTCGCCGTCTGTTGAAGCAGCGTCCGTGAATCTCGATCGACCATGTACCAGTCATAGTACGTAGAGATGAGAATGCGTGATCCGTCATCGGTGAGGTCCACCCCGGCGATGTAGTCCCACTGGGCCACGGGTACAGTTACTGTCCATAGTGTCTCGGGCGGCGAGACGAGCGCGTCGAAGACATAGAGCCTCACCGCGTCGCCAGGGGCATTAGCCCCCACCACGAGGGTTGAGCCGTCCCTCGACACCCCGAGCGCCGTGCCCCGCTCCCCCGGCCCGAGATCGAACGTAAGCACGGGAAAGGCCGGCAGGGACGAGGAAGGATCGAAGACGAGCAGCTGGGCGCGGTCCTGGGCGAGTGCCGCGAGCATGCTCCCATCGGACGGGGTTGCAACGCTGACCTCCGCCTCCCAGATGCCGATGCTCACTGCGAACTCCCATTCGGGCAGCGTGTCCCCGGGGATGAACAGCTGCGGACGCGCGTAGTTCAGCCCCTGGCCCACCCACACCCGCTCCCCCTCATCTGAAATCCTCACATGGTACGGAATTGCATCAGGATCCAGGTATGAGAGGGCGATCTCACCTTCGGCCCGGATACCGCGGCGCAGCGAAGAGCGCGGCAAGGCCCGCTCTCCCCGCTGACAGGGAGGATGGCTGACCACCTCCTGGGATTCAACCAGGCCGGGTACAGCCTCCGACCATTCCCTCCATGTTCCGTATGGCCAAGCCCTTCCGAGGACGGTCCCTTCCGCCGGCGTACCTGGTGCTGCCGCGATAGCGGCGAGCGGGACTGCCGGGGACGCTGCCACCGGGGGTGCGGCCGCCACCACCAAAAGGCCGATGATCCCGGCGCTCAGGCTCGCGACACCCGCCGCCGCGAACCCCATGGCCGCAGAACCCATGACCGCAAGGCCCATGCCCATCATCCTGTTACCCGGAGCGGCACGTTGTGGCCTCATCGTCCATTCCCTCGTCGAGCACGTCCGCCGTTAGCGTCCATTCCCTTATCAAGCGCTCGCCGTTAGCACCCATTACCTCGTCACGCTGGCTAACGACCGGTTCTGTTCCTCCGCTCGTCGAGCCTGTTCGCAGCCACCGTCCATCCCCTCGCCGACCACGTTCACCGCCAGCGTCCGTACCCTTATCGAGCGCTCGCCGTTAGCACCCATTCCTTGGTCACGCTGGCTAACCGCCGGTTCTGTCCCTCCCCTCGTCGAGCATGCTCGCCGCCAGCGTCCATCCCCTTATCGAGCGCTCGCCGCCAGCGCCCGTTCCCCGGCCGAGCCATCTAACCACCCGCCCGGTTCGCGCGAGGCACAACCTCCTCCACCCCCTTCGGGGGCCGGGAGGTCGTGCCGTGTGCGCCAGACACCAAAAAGGCAGCCACCCGGTGGCTACCTTAATAATGGCAATAGAGGCCCTGGTTGTCAAATGGGCGGGACCCCTGTCACTGCTCGACTCAAGACCGGCCGCCATTACCGCTCCTGTTGGCCTTAGTCCCAGAACTCCCACGCGATGCCGATGGAAGTCGTCCTGCGGGGCATCGGGTAATCGAACATGTACTGATATTCGCTATCGAGGAGGTTGTCGATCTCATAGTACAGGGAGACGTCGACGATCTTGAGCACGCCCCTGCCGTTCACAAGAGTGAAGCTCTCCACTGCCGTCGACTCTTCGTTGTCAGCATACCGCTCTCCAACGTGCAGTCCCCCGATCCGCAGCGTCACATGAACCCGGTCGTGCCTCAACGCACGGCGGTACTGGAGATGCCCCGACACCCTGTGTTGGGGACGGTACAGAATCAGCTTCTCAGTTTCACGATCTCGTACGTCAGCATAGGCGTACGCAGCCGCGCCGCTGAATCCGGCCCCGAGCTCGCCACGAAGACTCACCTCCAATCCCTTTGCCTCCGTCCGTCCAATGTTGCGCGGATACCAGTTGAACCCGTCGTCTGTCACCCAGATGATCTCGTCGCTCGTCCGACGGGCAAACGCCGCCACCTGTGCCTCGACCGGGAGCAAACCCTGCTCTCTGAGACCTACTTGAACCGCATCTGCCTGCTCCGGCTTCAGACCCGGGTCGCCGTTCCATCGGGGATCGAGATCGTTCAGTGTCGGAGCCTTGTACGAATGATCGTATCCCGCGAAGGCGAGGAGCATGGGACCGATCTCATAGCCGGCGTTCACGGATGGAGAGAGGTGTGAGCCGTACTGAGAATGGTGGTCATATCGGCCCCCCGCGACGAGAGAGAGCCGCGGGATCGGGCGAACCACTCCCCGAACGTACAGGCCCTCACGGTGGGTCCGGTCCTCATCTCCTGCATTGACGCGCGCCTCTACCATCTCGCCCTCCGCTCCTAGGGTGAGGCGCTGCCCGCGCCACTCGGGGAACGTGTGCTGTACGACCCCACCTCCTATGAAGTCAGTGTGGCTCGTCGTCCCCCACGCATCCTCATACCGGTACCAGATATCGCTCCCGTAGAGGTTCAGTTTCGAATAGCCATATGAGCCGATTTCTCCCTGTAGGCCCACGTCCATATCGACCCGGTTGTCCCGCTGGCGCGCATCTGACGACGGCCATGTGAGAGAACCGGGGACGCCAAGCTCGCCGTTGAATCGATTGATCGAGAAATTGAGATTCAGCTGATCGTTCAGCCAATACCGCGCTCTTGCAGATGCACTCCTTCCCTTCGAATCGCTGTTCTCCCTGAACCCCTCGGTCGTTCGGTACTCGCCCGTGACATAAACGTCCAACCGTTCGCTGAGCTGCGTGCCGAACTCGAGCCGGCTGAACGAGGTGTTGTAGGTTCCCCGTTCGAGTGTGACCTTTGTGTACGGCACATCTCCGTCGAAGACTTTGGGAATCAGATTGACGACCCCTCCGAGTGCATTCGCCCCGTACAGGGATGACGCGCCTCCCAATAGAGTCTCGATCCTCTCGAACCCGTTGATTGCTGTATGCGAGAGATCGAATCCGCCCGTGTGCGGGTCATACAAGGGACGACCGTCGTACAGGTACAGCACCTGCTGGTACGTCGAGCCGCGCAGGCCGCCGGTACAGAGCTGCCCTACCCAGCCGTACCGGGCCACGTTCACGCCCGCGATCGGGTCGAGCACGTCGCTCAACAGGTCGCTCCCCGAGTCGACGATCTCCTCGGCACTGATGACAGCTACGCTCGCAGGCGCGGTCCGGACCGGCTCCCGTATGCGCGATGCCGTCACCACGAGTTCCTCGAGCACATAGGTATACTTGGGAATGGGAACGTAGGGCAGGGAATCTATGTCCGTGACCTCCCCGCCAGTCGCGCCTGGCGCGCGCGCATCGGCCTCCGGCATCTTCGCTGCGTGGAGACCCACAGCAGACGCCAGTACGAACTGGAGGCATATCGTCGGGGGCACCATCCAGTTCGCCAGCCTCCCCGGTCGCCTTCCTCCATATGCCATCTTCTCACCCTCCCCAGATGTTGTCGAGCCACGGTCCGACCGCAGATACAGTTGTATCGCAGAGGAAGTTTTAGCGCAGACCTGAGCGAGGTATAGTTACAAATCGATTGCCGTCCGTCCGATTGCGGATACGGGCCGATATCTACGGCCTACTCTTCGACGAGAGTCCCGGCCCGGCCGCGCCTTCCTGTTGCTGTGCCGACGAATACCATCGGCTTTCCCGTCCTCGGATTCTCGGCGATATCGGGCCTCACATGGTACACCCGCTCGAGCAGCTCCGGCACGAGGAGCTCCTCCGGCCTCCCTTCTGCTACGACTTGTCCATCCGCCATCAGTGCCAGGCGCCCGCAGAACTCACTCGCCAGGTTGAGATCGTGCATCGTCGCCACCACCGTCACCCCATCCCGCACGCTCAGATCGCGGAGCGCATCCAGTATCTGGACCTGATGCCCGATGTCGAGATGGGAGGTCGGTTCATCGAGCAGCACGATGCGTGGCGACTGGGTGAGCGCCTTCGCGATCATGACCCGACGCCGTTCCCCCCCCGATAGATCAGTGACCGGCCTCTCCCGCAGGTCCCAGCACTCTGCGAGCTCCATGTTCTGCCTGGCGATCTCGATGTCCCCCTCACGGGCCATCTCGAAGCGCCCGAGAAACGGTGATCTCCCCATGAGAACGATCTCCAGCACACGAAACGGGAAGACGATCGCAGTCTCCTGCGGCACTACAGACATGATCCGCGCAATGTCGATCCGCGACATCCGATCGAGCCTCTGCCCCTCCAGCCATATCTCCCCCTGCTGCGCCCGACGGATCCCCGACACGCACCTGAGCAACGTTGACTTCCCGGCGCCGTTGGGGCCGATGATGCCCCACACCTCGCCGGGCCCGATCGAGAGATCGATGCCTTTGAGCACCCAGTCTCCCTCGTACCGGAACCAGAGATCGCGGATCTGAATCGATCCTCGATGATCGTTCATGGCATCACCATCCGGTGGCTCCGCCGCAGGAGGTAGATGAAGTACGGACCACCAATGAGAGCAGTGACAACGCCGACCGGTATCTCCGTCGGCGCGACCGTGCGTGCCACTGCGTCGGCCCACATCAGGAGGATCGCGCCGCTCATCGCGGACAGGGGAATGAGGGTGCGGTGATCAGGCCCGGAGACCATGCGCACCGTGTGCGGGATCACCAGCCCGACAAACCCGATCAAGCCGCTGATCGAGACGACGGCCCCGACGAGGAGTGACGCGACAACGAATAAAATCTTGCGCGTGCGGTTGACGTCGACCCCCAGATGTTCAGCCGGCTCCTCGCCGAGCGCGAGCAGATTGAGCTCGCGTGCAAACAGATAGACGACGACAAGGCCAGCGACGACGAGCAACGCAACCGTGCCGAACAGGATCACCGTTGTCGTCGTCAGAATGAGTCCGAGATTGCCCAGCAGGATGTATACGATCTCGTGAAGCTCGCGCTGGGCAAGCGCCATGGCAAGGCTCAACAGGCCGCCGAGAAAGAAATTGACGATCACCCCGGCGAGGAGCAGTGTATCCGGCGGCACTCTGCCTCCCACTCGACCGAGCGCGTACACAACGAACATTACGACGACGGCGCCGCAGAAGGCGGTGACCGGGATGAGCACGGTTCCATATAGAGAAGCGCCCAGCCCGAGGAGGATCCCGGCACTCGCCCCCACCGCTGCGCCCGAGGAGACGCCGAGGATGTAGGGATCGCCCAGCGGGTTCCTGAGCAGGCCCTGAAACACGACCCCGGTACCCGCAAGGGCGGCGCCAACAACTGCTCCCAGCGCCACACGGGGAAGTCGGACATTGAGGAGTATGTTTATCATCGTCCGGTCCCCCCACCGCCCGCCGGCGAATAGCGTGCCGGCCCAGGTCCAATCCCATCGCCACGGGGCGAGAGCCCCCGGGCCGATAGCCACGCAGAGATACCCGCTCCCGGCGAGGAAGAGCAAGGCAAGGCCAATCTTGACCAGCCGCTTTCCCTCTCTCATCACGCACTATCCTCTCTGTATCTGACCGCCGAGCTTCCACACGGCTCAACCCGGGATGCGAGCAACTCGCCGCCCGCTCTGCCCGGCCTGGATCGTCTGCTGGCCGCCCGCGCGCCGACCCGACAACGATGTTGACAGAAGTGTCAACTTACTTGGCCTGCCAAACGAGGTAACGCACTTGCCTCCACTGTTCACTTGCTTGACTCCCCGAACAGGTGATAGCGGTTGCCTCCTGTGTCGACTTCCTCGACTCCCGAAGGGGTCAACGCAAGCGCCAGCTGTGTCGACTTCCTCGACTCCCGAAGGATCAACGCAAGCGCCTCCTGTGCTGCCGTGCTTGACCCTGCTGAACGACTGAACGCCGCCGCCCCCTGTGCTGCCGTGCTCGACCCTTCCGAACGAGTCAAAGCCACTACCTCCTGTGCTGTCGTGCTTGAGCCTTCTGAACGGGTGAACGCCGCTGCCTCCTGTGTTGCCGTGCTTGACCCTTCCGAACGGGTGAACACGGTTGCCTCCTGTGCTACTCTCCCAGGCTCCCTGAACACGTTAACGCGGTTGCCTGATAGGCCAACTTGCTTGACTCCCGGATAGGTCAACGCCCTTACGTTCTGTGTCAACTTGTTTAGCACCTGCCGCACTCAGGAGTCCGAGCACGCCTCCGCACGTTCAGCGGGCTTCACTTATGCACGCTCTGAGAGCGGCCACGCCCTGCACCACGCGCGGACCGGCCCTCATGATGAGGTCGGGATCGATATCGTCGTACACCCTCCCGCTGCGCACAGCCTCGATCCTTCCCCACCCAAGCCGCTGCCCTACCGTCTCCCTACTGGCACCTGGGTGGGCAACGATGATCACCTCCGGATCCGCTGCGATCACACGTTCAGGACTGATTACGGCATAGCGACGGGGCAGATCGTGTGCGATGTTCTCTCCCCCGGCCAGGCGTATCATCTCCCCTACGAACGAGTCGTCTCCTACCGTCATCAGGGGATCTTCTGTTATCTCGAGGAATACCCGGGGCCGCCGCTCCTCTGCCGCTCCCTTCCACAACCCTCCTATCTCCGCCGCGAGCGTCTCAGCCTCGTCCTCGCATCCGATGAGTGCACCGATCTCCCCGATCATCCCCTGTAGCTCCGCGATGGTCTGTGGATAAACGACGAACGCGCGCAGGCCAAGCCCCTCCAGCTTGGAGAGGAGAGGTCCCTGTTCGTGTGACGTGAGGAAGACGAGATCCGGCTCGAGAGTAACGATCCGCTCCAGGCTCGGATTAGAGAAGTCGCCAACCCTCCTGGTCCCCGTCACTTCCGGTGGGTAGTTACAGTAAGTTGTCACGCCAACGACCCGCGTCCCCGCTCCCAGGGCATAGAGAATCTCCGTGATATTCGGGGCGAGAGACACAAGGCGAACCGGCTGGACCTCGAGTACCACGGTGCGATCGAGGCTGTCAGTTCCCCGATAGGCCGCGGCCTGAAGCTCTTCACTGCGCTCCGGTGAACTGCATCCCGCGACGAGTGTCGCGCCTACCGCGGCCAGCATGCATACCTTCGCGAGGTGCAGACACGCCGCGGCCGCCGACACCCAGGATCTAAGGCCCGCCGATGCAACTATCTTTGACAGCACCATCTTGACATGACCATTCTGACACCACTATATGGACTGCCGTTCTGCCTGAACGCGCCGGCGCGAGCATCACACGCGAGGCGGGCATCTTGCCTCCGCCGGGCATGCTCCGTCAGACGAACTGCTCCGCCCGGGTACAACGCCCACAAATCAAGAACGCCCGAGAACCCTCCAACGGGGGTCCCGAGCGTACCGCGCACCAACAGCTGTGCCGGGCCCTCCCTGCGAGGGCCAGTCACTCCGTAGGAACGGGCAGGTCTCCTGGCTTGCGGATCCTCCTACTCGCCGGGCCTTCCCAGGCCGTAGCCCAGTGGCTCATACGCACCGATCTTCCGGCTTTCGTCACCGCTCACAGTGGCGGGGCCGCGACGGACTCTCACCGTACTTCCCTTTTCACCTGCACGGCACCCGTCCCCAGAATTGTCTATGTGTACACAAATACTGTACGTCAACTGCCCTCACTATGTCAACCGAAAAAACCGTCGTTCGATCGCAGCTCCTGCGGCACACCCTTCCCCCACAGAGCCACGTGCACGTGGCCCTGGAGCGCACGGGAGCAACCGCCCTCCTCGTGCTGCCCGCACCTCAGGCCCACCAGTAACAAGGCGCGAGAAGACGGCGCCCCGCGCTCATCCAGAAAAAGATTCCTCCGAGCCTCGTAAAATCTGAGTTTCCTCCGAGCCTCGTAAAATCTGAGTTTCCTCCGAGCCTCATGAGATCTGAGCTTCCTCAAAGCCTCATGAGATCTGAGCTTCCTCCGACCCTCGTGAAATCTGAGTTTCCTCCGAGCCTCACGGGATCATGTGATGCTATTTGAGGACCACCATCTTCCTCGTTACGTGCTCCTCGCCTCTATTCGAACCGAGGCTCAGCCGCACGAAGTAGACCCCTGATCCCACGGGTCGTCCGGCCACATCCCTCCCGTCCCACCTCGCCACCAATTCCCCAGACATCCCCGAAGAATGCCCGAAGAGCGTCCTCACGAGCTGTCCCTGGAGGTTGTACACCGCGAGCCTCACCTGTTGTCCCGCATCCGCGGTTCCTTCCCGGGGTACGACCGGGCCTCTCGATCCCGGCGTCGCAACCCGAAACCGGATCGTCGTCTCACCACCAAACGGGTTGGGGAAGTTCTGGTGCAGCTCGAGACTGCACGAGTGCGGCCCTGCCGGCACATCTCCCTCTCCACCCTCCTCAACTCGGGTGGGAGTCGGCGACAGTTTGTAGATGTATCTTCTGTTTGCGTCGGCACACCAGAGGAACGGCCCTCCGGGAGAGGTCTCGTCGAGCGCAAGCCCAACCGGAAGATCTTCCGGCCCACCCGGCATCCCGAAACGGTCCGGTGTCGTCCCGGGCCAGCCCGTGAAGATCGTATCTTCGTCCGACGTCACTGTCGCTGTCCAGTAGGATCCGCTACCCACCGTGAGCGGCCGGCAATCCCCGTCAGGCGGCGGTGCGTTCGTCATGGGCACGAGCGAGCCTTCGCCGGCCTGGTACATGAATATCATCTCCGCCTCCAAGTCGAGGCACCAGAGGTATGGCCCGCCCGGCGTCACATTGTCCCACCCGAGGCCGGTACACCAACCCAGCGATACTTCGAACGTATCGACTGCCGCGCCTTGAGCGATGTCGATCTTGTAGATCGTATCGTCGCCGCCGAGCGAATCGGCGTTGGAGAGCCAGAGATAGGGGCCGCCGACCGACACCCCATCCCAGCTAAGCCCTGCCGGTGCCGCACAGGGCGAGGGTATCTCCGTCAGCTCATCGCCCGTATCTGGATCGAGCTCGATCATCACTTCACTGTCCGCATCGACATACCAGACAGTAGAACTCCCTTCGTCCCATGCAACGTCGCGCGGACCTGAGCGCACAGCCAGCGAATCGATGACCGAGAGGACCGGTATCGGAACGACGATGGCCGGGATCTCAATAGAGGACTCGTAACCCTCGCCATAACGTATCTCGCCCTCTGTCTGGCTCTCAAGCGTGATGGTGAGCCCCACCTCGCGCCCTGCGGTCGAATCGGGAACCACACACGGAAAGTCCAGCTCGTACACCTGGTAGGTATTGCTGGCAGGATAGAAATCAAACGACGCGAGATCCCATTCATCAATCGATATCGTCGCCCGGAAGTGCGCAGTCCCCGAGACATCGCTCCTCCGTGCCCAGATATGAAACGAACAGGAGTCGCCGCGGATCTCCTCGGGCAATATGAAATTCCCCCACACGAGCGTTCGATTGAGCCAGAAGGGATCAGTATAGACACCGGTCGTATCCGGCGAGAGCGAGAGACTCCGCTCAGCACCGGTCATGTACAGTTCCGAGGTCGCTCTCGCTTCTGCGCCTGACCATACCGCGACCAGAATGAGCGAAATGAGAATTGTCGAACGGAATCGACGCCAACGAGACTGCAGACAGATCATGCTCGTACCCCTGTCCTTGGTGATTCGCCGAAAAAAGAATGACCCTCGTGATCGCCGCGCCCGGGGTCATATCATAGTATCACGAAGCCCATCCCCTGTCAATGAGGCCACGACCTCAACATCCCAATCGCCTCCGCGGAAGGAACACTGTGCCGGTTTGCTCCTGAGGGGAGTAGCCGACAGCCCACTCAGCCCGCCTCCGCCCGCGTGTCTCCCTCCAGTCATCAGTCTTCGAGAATGCTGCCGTCCCCCGTCCTCTCCTCACTCCGCCCTGGAATGCGCTGCGATCAGCCTTCCGATCTGCCTGTGGTGAAACGCCTCGTGAGAGGCGTATCCCTCGAACCACTCGAGGCCGTTCATCGGCTCCAGGCCGCCTTCATGGGTAAGTTCGAGGTTCGCCCCCTCGGGCAAATCCTCGAAGAGACGGCGCGTCTCTCTGCGGGCGCGCTCGAACCAGAACCAGATGACATCTTTGGCCGTTCCGTACGGAGGTGGCGGCGGGATGAACCGCACACCTTCCGGAGGGCTTATCCCCTCCAGCAAGGGGCGCGCGATCAGCTCGCGCAAGTAGATCTCATCAATGGCGAGGTGCATGAATACCTCACCGAGAGACCACTCTTCCCTGCCATCCAGAGCGGGCGGCCGCCAGTCGAGCCGTTCCTGTGTCAGCGTCTCCAGCGTGTCGAGAGTCGCTGAACGGATGCGCTCGAGCTCGCCCATAACCCTGATCAAATCATTCACGGTGCCCATCCCCCTCCTAATCGGCCTGTTCACTCAGGTGGAGTGATCACATGCCTTGAGTCTCGTCAGCCCGACGGCAGAATCCAGCTTTGGAGCGTGAGCGAGATCTGCTGAACCGGAACCCGTATCCACTCCTCTTCACCAACCATCAGCTCAAACCGAGGCTCACGTCCGTGGGAGTGAAGTGATTGTCCCATCTGCTACTCCCTACCGTACCACCGGCAAGGCCTACACTGAGGTTGCGCAGCAGCCGCCCGGCACAGCATCGAGAACACGAGTCGGCGGGGCGGCGCTCTCCGCGTGCGATGCCTCACCTCCCGTAGCGGCACAGCCACCGTACCGAAGACGAACATGCCGAAGACGATCAGCATCGGGCCGAACCCGAAGCCCACGATCGCCCCGAAGGCGCAGCTGGCGAGAGACCACGCCCACGCCTCGAGGAACACGCTCCCCCCTCGGCTCGTAAGACGCTCCCCGAGCAGCAGACCGATCGCAAACCCGGTCGCAGTCGCAACTGGCGCCGGGGCGAAGAGCGCGAGGCCGGCAGGAGCGCGCCCCGGGGGAGTCTGCCTCCTGATCTCATCACCTTCCGGCCCCTCACGCAGGGGGGCGGACAGGTCCGCCTCCACCAAGCCCGGCGCGACGACTCCGGCCGCGCGACGACTCCAGCTGCGCGACGTCTGCCTGCATGATGAGATGAGGGCTGCCCGGCAGAGAGCTCAGCACGTTCCGCCCTGCCCTTTCGTTCGTCCTCAACCAGATGCCCACCCGCGCTCCCTCGTTGCCGAACGCCTCAGTGATGCCGCAGCCGACCCCGCGCGAGCCGACGGTGACGAGGACATGCTTCCTGAGAAATCCATCATCGTCTCCATCCCCATACTCCAGAGCGTCTGTACCCGAACATTCAAGCCGACCCGCCGCTGGCCTACGCGGACACCGATTCTGACTGACTTCGACGGATCACTATCCACTGACGGCTGGAAACCGCGAGCCGCGGACGACGCGCCGGAGTGAGCACCGGGGGAGTCTATCATCTCGTCACGAGTGGTGCCACGAACAGAACCAGGAAGACGATAAATCCCACCGCAGCGAGGGTGCTGAATGTCCAGATCAGCAGGTCACTCCTGGACATGGGACGATATGAGCCCTCCCTGAGATCGTATTTACCCCAGGAGATTGCGGCCCAGATTCTTTCGTAGAAGTAGTACATAATCGTTCGCGTCGAATGGTGATAGATCACAATCAGGGTCGCTATGATCGGAGCATTCCTCGAGGTGGGCGGGACGATCATAATGATGCAATACGCTCCCACCCACGTCCACACAATCCCGATGACACGCCAGAGCAGTGATTTCACGAGAGTACGTCGCTTGAGTTCCGCGAATGCTGATTCTGCCATACCGCATTCCTTTCTACGCCCGGCAACCGACGATCAGCCCGAGCTCCGGGCCGCATTCACCCTCAGTACTTGGAGGCGTGTCGGAACTCCCCGGTCCCGGGCCCGACCCATGACCTGCCGGATCAGGAAGGTCCCGATCCCCCGGGACCCTGATGCTCGGGCAGGATATCGCTCAGCTTGCGAAAGAGCGCACCTTCATCCGCCCGGACAGAGATCATTATCCTCGCGCCGGAACGGAAATAGCTCGAGCTCCTCGAGACCGATGCTCGCCACGAAAGGATCCCCCTCGCTATTTATCACGTGGACAGCCAGGAGACTGAGATAGCTTCTCTTCAGCGAGCGCAGGTCGCCGATAGCTTCGCGGCACGCCGCCTCTCCCGAGGCTCGCCGGTTGAGGTAGGCAATGGCGGCGCGCGTCGGACACCGACTCTCCGTTCCGCTGGTTCCTCTCCGGCGCTGAACGGCGTCCCAATCCATCGCATCGCTTGCGGGTTTCGCGACGGGGTAGGGGCCTGTGATCGGGAGCACGGACGGATTTCTCAATATCCGATAGTCTCGACATCCGATAGTCTCAACATCTGATGGTCTCAGCACCCGATAGTCTCATCAGTCTTTGGCCGGACGTAGTACTTGCCTGTACCGTGAGCATATCCTCTCTCGGCTCTCTCCTCATGGAATCTTGTCCATTCTTCCAACCCGAGTCTCTTGAATCTCTGATAATCCTCTCGCTTACGAGGATTCTTTTCCAGAATCCATGAGAAATGTTCACAGGGAAAACCCGACATGCATAGCAGATCTCGACTCCTCTCTCCTTGGCACACGGCCGAACCTTGCACGGTGCTCCTCCGCCTTCTCTGCAGGGCTCCTGGCAGTAGCATCCGCTCGTGCTCTCCGTGAAGTAAGGCAACCCCCTGTAGAATTCTGCGAACTCGAAATCGATGCCACCGAATTTCGGAACCCACTCAAGGTAGTCAGCAGCCTCTATCAGCGCTTTGAGTTGCGTCGCGACCTGTACGATTATTCTGCCCCCGTATATGGCACATTCCCCGCAGTACGCCCCGCAGTAAGCGGTCAAGTCCTTTGCTTCCTCGGGACTTATCATCTCCCCCTCCTTGTCGTCGTCAGCATTTCGTATCGGCCAGTGCCTCCACCCCGCTCCAGCGAGTGGTAGGACGGCAGAAGTGCGCCAGAAGAGCCCCCCGTCTCGCAGGCGACGTACCACGGCGCGACGCGTAGCCGGCCGTATACGTCCCCGCGGGCTGCGCCCTCTCTCTTCATTCTGGAGAACCAGCGCAAGCTCGAATGTCGCAGTCGCAATCGCCGCTTCGCGGCTCAGTACATCGACACATGTCTCTACCTACCATTTCGCCGCGGCGACGCCGCTGAATCCAGGATCGACGATATCTGGGAAGACCGCAAGTAAGGGAGTGGCTCGGCCGCTCTCCTCCAGGCCATCGCCCGGCAACCAGTGAGACCCCACCCCCTCGAGGGAAACCGATACCTGCTGTCTATCGTTCTGGCGGAACGCTCAGTTCTGTCGCAGTCTGGATCCCTGAGGATACCTCCTGAATGATACCCAATCGTACATAGGCCGGGCGAGCCACTTCTCTCAAACGGGGAAGTCTGGTTGCGAAGACAGCCGCGCCGGCGAGGCACGCGATCCCGCCTACGATCAACGTGGCAGACGCGCCGATTCTCTCCGCCAATCCCCCCGCCAGCAAGCTACCGAGCGGCGCCGTGCCGAAGAAGGCCATCGCATAGAAACTCATCACCCGACCCCGCTTGTCATCATCGACAATGGTCTGCAAGACTGTGTTGCTGGAAGCCATCTGCGTTATCATTCCGAGGCCGGTGACGAACATCAGGGCGAGGGAAAGCGGGAAGAATCGTGACAACGAGAACGCAATGAGCCCGGAGCCGAAGATCGCGGCCGACAGGGGAATTATTCTGCCCACCAACAAGACATCCTTCCTCGATGCAAGATAGAGAGCGCCCGTCAGAGCCCCGATACCCGAAGCACCTATGAGGAATCCGAACGTGTGCGAGCCCCCGTGGAGTATCTCCCTGGCGAAGACGGGCATGAGCACCAGATACGGCATTCCCGTCAGACTCACCAATGCGAGCAACAGGATGACGGATCGCACCGGTACGAACCCAAACGCATAGGAGAATCCTTCCTTCAACCCCTTGAGGACCTGCGTCTTTCGGCTCTCGACCCTTCTCGAAGCAACCTTCATCATCAACAGCGACACAATGACGAATATGTAGCTCACGCTATTCAGAAGGAAGCAGGTGCCCTCGTTCGTGGCGGCGATCAGAACGCCCGCCAGCGAAGGTCCGATCAACCGTGCGCTGTTAACCATTGAGGAGTTCAGAGCAATGGCATTCCCGAGATCCTTTCGATTCTCAACCATCTCTATGACGAATGCCTGGCGGGCCGGCATATCAAAAGCATTGATCATGCCGAGGAATACGCCCAACAGGATGATATGCCATACCTGAATCGCCCCGAGGAAAAAGAGGACCGCCAGGGTCGATGCCTGTATCATTGCCAGTACCTGCGTCGCGATGAGAATCCTATGGCGATTCAATCGGTCCGTGAGCAACCCGGCAAGAGGCGCCAGCAGGAAGGTGGGAGTCTGGCCGGCAAAACCGACCACGCCCAGCAAGAACGGCGAACCGGTATGACGATAGACGAGCCACGGCAGTGCGATCCGCTGCATCCACGTTCCGATCAACGAGACGCTCTGCCCGAAGAAGAAGAGGCGGTAGTTACGATACCGAAGTGAACGAAAGATATTGGTGAGCCCTGACGGCTCATGACGGCGAGATGCACCGGTTCCCCTGCTCATCGGAGCTCCCCGTTTTCCAAATGCCACACCTTCTCGTACCGACGACGCCCCCGGGGACGCCCACAACCCGCCCGCCGCATGAGAGCCCCGGGCGAGAGCGACCCCACATCAATCCTTCAGGTAGTACTCGACTGTCGAGACCACCCTCACCGTCTTATGCAGCTGACTCTCCTCACTGATTCCGGGAGCCCGATCTCTGGCCAATATCACGAATACACCCTGGTTGGCTCGACGGATCTTCCCTATCCGACTGCCTGAATCCTGAGCAAACTGCTCGGCAGCCCGACGGGCTTGGGCGGTCGCCTCTGCGATCATCTCCGGCTTCAAATCGCTCAGATTGGTGAACAGGTATGTTGGGCCACTCCGTCCCATTACCCCCGAAGAGAGGATGACACCGGCGTCGACGAGCTCTCCAACTGCCTGACTCGCATTCGAGATCTTAGCCGGATCGCTTGTCCGGACCATTATCGTCTGCTCGATGATGTAGCGACTGAGCGTCGGCCCCGTTCTATAGGGATTCGTCAGGACGTCCGTCACCTCCAATTGCTGTACTTCGGCCTCCTCCGGGGCGATGCCATGACTTTCGAGGAATCTCATGACGTCGTCGTGGCTCCGCTTGATCTGGGACTGCGCTTCGCGTAGATTGTCGTGCGTCGCCACGAAACGAAGAGGCCACAGCGCGACATCAGCCTCCACATCGCGCTCCGAGATTCCTTTCACCGTGACTATGCGATCTGTCGCCCTCCCCCTGTAGAATCCAGTTCCAATGAAGAATCCGCCCAACGCGACGCCGATCCCGAGTATGACGGCACTCCATGTCTCCACTCCTGTTCTCATCTTGGAACCTCCAGAAGTTGTACAACGGTCGCGGTCCAATTCACCAGAGACATCCGAATATCGCTACCCCACCAGTTCCCCGTACGAAGGGCTGTCATCCCCCGCGAGAATGTCGCAGATCCTCCCCGAATCAACCCTCGGGTACCCCGCGTCGACGAACCGGCTGCCATCCTTGTTTTCCCGCTCGAGCAGCGCATACCGCTGATCCACGGCGCAGAGTTCCTCGAGGAAGCTCACGCCCGCGAGTTCAGCATCCTGTAGTGCAAGACATCTTGTGTGCATCGAGATGTCCATCTGCAGAACGAGTCGCGCCCAGCCCGCGTCCGGTGCTGGCGCGAGCGTGCGCGTCTCAATGATGCCAGTCTATTTCATGGTACGCTGCAAGTAGGCCGCCAACGGGAGTCCCAGTAATGTAGGAAGCCAAAACGAAACCGCGCGATAGGCCAGCACCACTACGACCGTTGTGGCGCCCGGCACCCCCATCCCGTTGTACAGGGCCGCCATAGTTGCTTCTACGATGCCGACGCCTCCCGGGAGAAAGGAGATCTTGCTCAAGAGAAGCGGCAGGCCGTATCCCGTAAGCAGCACACCCAGGCTGACAGGGTGTCCTGTGGCCACGAAGAGCAGGTACAGGGTCAACGCATCGAACCCGATATTGAGCAGCGCCCCCAGCGCAGGACCACGCCATCCTCCACGATACATGACGTCCCAGGTCACGAACACCCGTCCCGCGGCGGCTTCTGTTGCTGCGGGGTGGTAGGCGCGCTTACGAAACCTGGACCAGCGCCTGGCGACATTCGCCAACAAGGCAGTGAACCTCGGGCGCTGGTAAACACCCCAGAGAACGATCCCCAGCGCCCCCCCGAGCATCACGAGTGTCAAACCGAACCCAATGGCCTGTAGGCCGGAGAGCTCATGGATGGCGATCATGTGCGCCACGCCGACGACGCCAACCACTGCAAGAGCGACATTGTTGAAGAATGAGGGTAGCCATCCTGCTAGAAGTGCACCTTCTTTGCTTACTCCCCGCCTGTACAGCCAGCGGTAAGTGGCGGCCGCGTTCCCTATCATTCCTCCGCTGAACAACCCTACAAAGGAAGCAGCCAGCGTGACGAGCACACCAACTCCGATCGATAGACGCTGTCCAACGACGGCTACCAGCGTGCGCAACAGGTAACCACTGCCCACGTAGCTCAGAATCTGCGCTAGAGCGGCCAGCCCCACAGCCCACAGCGCCATATTACGGACGACCTCCCACGAGTGCCTCAGCTCAGGCAAGTGGAGGAGGATGACGTGCACCGCGAGCCCCAGCAGCAGCAACGGCAAGAGTGACCGCCCTATCCGCATAGTCAGCGTCGGAATAGAAAAGACACGAGTTCTCTCAGGTATGTGCTGGTCAGTGATGGACATAGTCACGCCTGTAGAAGAAGTGCTTGACAACCTCGGATACCACCAGATAGAGCGCCGTGACACCGGCCAGGGCCAATAGAATCGGCAACGGCAGTGGTACCAGGCCCAGGAGACGGTTGAACGGCAAATACGGGAGCATCAGGGTGACCACTGCGACGATCAGCGTTGTGGCTAACAGCATCCGGCCCGGCCTGCTACGATAGAACGGCTTCTGAGTGCGAATGATGAGAATAACAAACAACTCTGTCAAGACGGATACGAGAAGCCAGCTCGTGTGGAACTGCTGCTCTCCGACTTTGAAGAGGAGGATGAGGAGACCAATGGTCAAGTAGTCGAAGAGAGAGCTGGTCAGACCAAAAGTGACCATGAAGCGCCGGATGAGAGCGATGTCCCAACGACGCGGTCTGTCGACCAGTTCACGGTCTACGCTGTCCCCGGCGATATTCAGCGAAGGAAAGTCGGTGAGGAAGTTGATGAGCAGGATTTGGAGTGGCAGCATCGGCAGGAAGGGCAGGAAGAGCGATGCACCAGCCATACTGAACATATTGCCGAAGTTCGCACTGATGGTCGTGAAGACATACTTAAGCGTGTTGGCGAAGGTCGCGCGGCCCGTCTCGATGCCCTCGCGCAGCACGCCCAGGTCCTGCCTGAGCAGCACGAAGTCGGCGGCCTCCCTGGCCACGTCCACCGCCGTATCGACCGAGATGCCCACGTCGGCCGCATGGAGGGCGGGTGCGTCGTTGATGCCGTCGCCCATGTAACCGACGACATGCCCCGACTTCTTCAAGGCCAAGATGATTCGTTCCTTCTCATTAGGGTCCACTTCAGTGAAGAGGTTGGCGCGATCGACGCTGTGCCAGAGGGCTTCGTCGGACATCGACGCCATCTCCGCGCCGGTGAGCACCCTCGTCACCCTGAAGCCCACCGCTTCGGCAACGTGCAGGGCCACGTGGTGGTTGTCACCGGTGATGATCTTGAGCGTTACGCCACGATCGGCCATGTCGGCGATGGCATCTTTCACGCCCGGCTTGGGCGGGTCGAAGAAGAGTAAGAAGCCGCGGAAGCTCATCTCCTGCTCATCGCTGCGGGTGTAGCGGGATTGCTCAGGCACATCGCGCATGGCCACACCCAGTACGCGGAAACCCTGCCGGCTCCATTCCGCGTAACGGCGGCGGATGGCTTCCCGGCCCGCGTCGTCCAGGGGCTCGGGAGCATCGCCATTCTGCACAGAAGCACAGACGGCCAGCACGTTCTCCACCGCACCCTTGGTCAGCAGCATCGGCGCCCCCTCGCCGTGTCGGACGACGATGCTCAACCGTTTCCGGACGAAGTCGTAAGGCACTTCGCCCACTTTCGCAAAACCCGAGATGTCGGGCTCGCCGGCCGCGAGGACGGCCTCGTCCAGCGGATTCGCCAGGCCGGTCTCGAAGTGGGCATTCAGATAGGCCCCGCGGTAGACCTCCGTCGACGGGTGCCCTTGGACGTCGAGTGCGCCGTCCAGACGGACGACGCCCACGGTCAGCGTGCCCGTTTTGTCGGTGCACAGCACATCCATGCTGCCGAAATTCTCGATCGACTCCGCTCGCCGCACAATCACCCCGCTTGCTGCCATGTGTTGCGAGCCCTTCGACAAGAGGATGCTTATTATCGCGGGCAGCATTTGCGGTGTCAGCCCCACGGCCAGAGCGACAGAGAAGAGCAGCGAATCCAGCACCGATTTGTGGAAGAAGACGTTGATGGCGAAGACCGCCAACACGAGGATGAACATCACCCACGTGAGCAAGTAGCCCAACCGGCGGATGCCCCGCTCGAACTCTGTCTCCGGTGGGCGCACAGTCAGGCGCTTGGCGACCTGTCCGAAGGCGGTGGCGGCCCCCGTGCGCACGATGAGCGCCTTGGCTGTACCGCTGCGGACGCTGGTACCCTTGAAGACACAGTTGGTGCGCTCCGGCAGCCCGGCAGTCTGCACAGCCACGCCCGGCGTCTTCTCAACCGGAAAGGTCTCGCCGGTGAGGACGGCCTGGTTCACATAGAAGTCGGTGGCTTCCAGGAGTACGCCGTCAGCCGGGATGAGGGTCCCGGCGGACAGCACCACCACATCACCGGGGACAACTTCATCGGCCGCCAGAGTCCGCGACTGACCGTCGCGGAGAACGGTCGCCTTGAGGCTGATCTGCTCACGCAACCTGGCGGCGGCATTACCGGCGTTGTACTCCTGGAAGAAGCTGAGAGTTGCGCTCCCGAGCACAATGGCCAGGATGATCGCAGCATCAATCCATTCCCCTGTGCCTGCAGAGACGAGGGTGGCAAAGAGGAGAATCAAGACAATGGGGTCTTTGAACTTTGCGAGGAATGTCCGGAAGGGACCGCCTTCGGTGCGAGTCTCCAGTCTGTTCGAGCCAAACTGCGCCAGCCGCAGGGAGCCCTCGGCGGATGACAATCCCTCTGGGGCGCTGCCCAGTGCGGACAGCAGGTTGGCCGCGGGCTCTGCCCAGTAGTCAGTCGGTATCTCTCGCACCATCCGTACTCCGCATCCTGTGCAGACCGCAGGCCTGGCAGGCCGAGTCTCTGTTGTCGACTCAGCTCTTCAACACTCGAATCCCTTCAACTGCGATACGCAGGCTATCGAATCGCGCATCACCTGCCCCGAAACGCCCGAGCACTCCGCATCAGGGTGCGTCCGCATTTCAGGCCGGGTCGCGATTACCGCTGCAGCCAGACTGCGGCCCGGCCACCATGCCTATCCCGCTCCACTCACCTATCAGCCGCCGCCTTCGTCGATCCACGGGGCGCGACGAGCGCGGCTCACGTGAATGAGAACCGGGGCGCGACCCGGGCTTCCCCGCCAGATCACGGATTTCGCATTCTCCGGTCTCGCCGGGCTTTCCCTGCGGCCATTCGCAGCCGAACTGGAGCGGGCTGCGGAAGCGGCTCTGAATCGGCTTCCGACGGCTCGGCGCGGTAGTGGACAACCACCATCCAGTCTGCGTACTCCGGATCGAGAGCCCGCAGCACACTCACGACCGCCGGCTTGACGCACGAATCGAGGATCGCACCCTGCCCCGGCCAGAGACGGAACTTAACCCGGACAAAGGAGTATCCGTCCCCGGCCTGCCGCGGCTCGAGGACCGTGGGCGCCAGGGGCATGATAGCGCCGAACTGCTGGTGGACGGCCCTGGCAACAGCGATGAGCGCCAGATGAGCTTCCTCGCCCGCGCGTGTGTCGCGGGGCAGACGGGCATCGAGAAATGCGCGCACGAAGCCGTCCGGATAGTTGATTACGGTCCCCAACGACCGATTCGGAAGGTACACCCTTGAACCGGTCACACTGATCAGCACCGTGAACCGAATGCCCACGTGCTCCACGATCCCTACCTGTCCGCCCACCTCAACCATGTCTCCGATGTCAATGACGTCGGTGAGCACCATCGTGAGCCCGCTGATGACGTCCTGAATAACGCCCTGGGAACCGAAGCTCACGGCCAGGCCGATGATTGAGGCTCCAGCGAAGTAGGCGGTCAAAGAGACTCCGAGTTCTCGCAGCGTGAACCCCAGAGCCGCGAAGTAGATCACGAAGACGGCAGTACTGACGACGAACCCCACGATCGTCTGGACCTTCGCCCGCGCGACTGCGCGAGGCCCGAGCAACCGGGCCGCAATCGAGCGCATCGCCAGCACCGACACGTGGGCGCCAGCGGCGACCACCACAATGAGTAAAATACGCTGCATCTCGGTTGACATCTTCACTCATCCTCAGCTTGCGCCACCAGGATCAGCCACACTTGTTCTCCAGTCCTGTTGTCAGCTTGTTTCTCACCTCGCGCTTGAGGCGCGCCGCCAGAGTATCCTCGTACTCGTGCAGAAATGCTCTTACCGCGTCCGGGTCGTGGACCACGAGCTCGCACAATGCCCAGGACAGTGCATTCACTACCACATCATCTCGATCATCTACCAGCAGCCGGCATACCTCAAGAGTGCGCCGAACATCCCCGTACCCTCCCTGGGACCGAACATTCAACGCAACCGTACTGACCAGGGCTGCCCGGCGCCACCACCGATCGTCTGAACGAGCCCATCTGTGGATCTGCGCATCCGATATCTGCCCCTTCAACCAGGCAGGCCCTGAGAGGCGGCGCGCGAAAGCATCTGCCGCGCTCCGGCTGTTGATCCCTCCTCCGAACTCTTCGATCTCGTCCTCGCCCAGAGTCCCCAAGGTCTCCTGGTGAAACATGAGAAGCGAACTGGCATGCCCTGGGTTGTCGTAATCGTAGAACAGCGCTCTTGCCACCTCAAGAACGAACTCCGGCGGAGCATCCTCAAGGGACCGGGCGAACTCGCGGCGAAGAGCCCAAATCTGTCTTGTTCTCTTGAGGGGTAACGCGCGGTATGCGGCGATATATTTTGCGGCAACCGTCTTGGGATCAGATAGCTCGCGGTGTTGCTTGTCGGTTCCCCTTTCCACGTCGTACCCCCAGTGAGAAATGTCCTCGCTCCTCACGGCCTGCCGGCCTGACCGTCTGGATCAGGCATCGCCGAGCGTGCCGTCTCCTGATCCGGGAGACGAGCTCTATCTGTCCGCCCTCCGCTGCGTGCGCCGATCGATTAGAGACGCTGCCTTCGTTGCGTACCCGACTACGCCGCATCGGGTACGCGTGAGCCCAGACGCGGAGCAAATGCATTGTACAGCCACGCGAATATCATCCCGCCGATAATGCCATCAAAGAAAGCCCAGACCAGCCCGATGAGGCTGCCGAGCGGCGAGATGCAGTATCCGCGGTAGACATGGCCCAGAAAGGGGATGGCGCCCGTCGCACCATCGAAAGCGATGATCCACCAGGTGAGGGCGAACAGGCCCAGCCCCCAGAGCAGACCGCACGTCAACGCAAACGCTCTCACATTCAGCTTCATGGCCTGACTTCTCCTCGTTCTCTGCCCGACAACGGGACTCCGGCACACGGTTCAGTGCGCGCCAGCAGTCCCCTGGTCGGACGAGTCATCTCTCTCTACTGAAACGTCTCGCCTCCTCGACTACGTCACGCGGGATGAGCGTCAACGCGATCTACAACAGCAGAGGCAGGATGACAATGTCATCCAGATGGCCCAGCACTGGAATGAAGTCCGGGATCAGATCAACCGGAGACATCGCGTAGGCGATAGCAGCACCCAGGATGAACTTTGCCGCTCTGGGCGTCCGGGGATGGCCCAACACCCGGCGGTACATGCCGATCTCGTTCCGGAACCGCCGGACAGACTCCCGAATGCCCTGACCGGGTCTCATATCCCGTCCTCCGACCCGACGGTCGGTCTGCGCCCATAGGCCGCGGCGCGCTCAGGTCGCAGACAGCACCCACCAGCGCATGGAACGCACGCGCGAGTCACGTAACGTCGCCTTACTGGCTCTCTGCTCTGAGGAAGATCCGTGCGTCATCAGCCGGGACCATGAACTCCGTGCCTGACTCGCCCGTAGCGATATCGATGTGCGGGACGTCGAAGGATACGGATACCGACTCCTCCGAGGCCAGTACCGCGAGACCGCTACGGAAATCCCGGTACAGGGCCCCGTCGTCCTGATAATAGGAACCGAGAGGATCCCCGAGTTCCACGTCATAGTACTGGGGGAACCACCACCCGGTCACCCCACCGTGATCCCGCGGCCCATAGTCGAAAGCGAAATACGTGTGATCCAGTAGAAGGCTCGCGACGAGTCCCACACGCAACCGGGGCAGGTCCATCTCCCCGGTATCATCGGTATCGACGGCGTACACGACAATGTGAGGAGCATTCGTGCTCTGGAGCGCCCTGGAAGCTGATGCAAGCAGCCCCTCGACATTCTCCAGGCCGAAGAGCGTCCCGAGGGCATTCTCCAGTAGATACCCGTTGAGGTACTGTGGAAATGGTGACCCCTCCGGCAGATCGCGGCCGGCATTCGCGACAACCCACTTCTCCCCCGGGACAGCTGACCTCACCGCCTCTAGAAGCTCCTCCTGTCCGAGGACCCATGCTTCCGAATCGAGAGGAACGGGCACGCCCCCTGACCACGCCCCTTCGCAGAAGGAGTAGGCATCCAGCATGTCGACGATCACGCCATCGTGCTGCGGCTGGTCGCCAACTATCTCGTAGAACGACAGAATGAGATCCTGCCATCCAGAGTGCCGTGGGTCCATCGCGTAGATCTCTCCCTCCCAGCCCGGCGGGGAGCAGCGGCGATCGAGGATCAGATCCTGGTTGTCGTCGAACATCAGGTACATGTCATCCGTGACCTGCAACGGACCGTCCGGATCCCCGCCGTTGGCGACAGTCACGAGGAAGTTCAGCCACTCTTCTGAGCTGGAGACCCAGGTCAATGTGAGTCCGGCGAGCAGCTTCGCCGATGGATGACGGGATCGGATCGACTCGGCCTCATCGGGCTCGAACCACGCAGACATCACCAGATCGAAGCGAGCGCTGTCATGCGCAATGAGCTCATCCTTCTTTGCGAGCCAGAGGGCAAGGCGAGGAGTGCGCTCGCCGGTCTCGTCGTCCCCCTCCGGACCGGCAGGACCTTCTCTGCAGCCGAGAGCAACAATGACGAGAACCGTGACCCAGAGCGCGATTTCTACAGACCGGCGCATTCGCCCACTCTTCCGATGGCCTCTGTGAATCATTCTCACGTAACTGCTCCTTCCGGATCGCGCGGCCCGGCCGATGGCGCACAAGCCGCGACTGCGCGCCCCGACAGGCACACGCCCGGAGGCCGACTTCCTACAGCTGGCGCCACCGCCACACCCGCAGATTGCAGTTGCTGATGACCTGAGCGAAGTAGCCTCAGCCATCGACTGGAAGACCGTCAGGTCTCCAGCGCCTGCGCGCGCACCCTTACGAGTTCAACGATCTCCGATGTGCTGATGAACTCCCCGCGCTCCTGCTTCGAGAAGACGACATCTCCGTCGACAGCTACATCGAAGATCCCGTCGTCTCCCTCGATCAGCTCAGCCTTCAGTCCGAGCATCTCTTCCAGAGCAGCCCCATCCTCCCCTCTGACCGCACGAGCCGCAGGGATGGCGCCACGGCCAATCTCGCGGGGACCCGCGGGAACGAGCGCGGCACCGCACAGCACCCGCCTGCGCCTTCTCTGTACGCCAGCAGCCGCGCCCGTCATCTGCTCTCGCCACAAGCCGACGTCCGCCGCCAGCCACACAAGACTACTCTCCGCCCTTCTCTCCGGGGAAGTGATGCGTCAGGACCTCATACAGCCTGCCCTCGAAGGCGGATTCGATCTCCCGAATGCTTCTCAGGCCAAAGATAGACGCGACGGCTATCGGGTCGGCACGATACGAAGTGTGCCCCTCGTAGAACCCATATCGCATGATGTAGAAGGGCACCATCTCCCCTGTATGGATGTGGGCGAGCTTCTCTGTCAACTCAGCCATCTCACCTTCGCTCAGGTGCGAATATCGGCTGGAGAGAAAGGCCTTCTCCTCTTGATCGAGCTCTCTCCGCATCTCGATCTCCCAGTACCCGAGAATCTCATCATCGAAGATCGATTCCTGCCAGCCCTTGGAGCCCCAGAAGTCCAAGTGCACCCTCCTTCCGTTATACAGGATGCCTCCTACATTCGCCCGTTCAGAGTCTCGCCTTCCCGCCAGGATCAGGTTGAAGACGTGGAAGAGCGGCCTGGCGCACTGCGGGTGAGTAAGCCCGAGTTGCCTCACCAGTCCGTTGTCGCCCCGGAGAACAGATACGATCTCCTCGTCCCGGCTCATGAATCCGGCAGTGGAGTACGCCTCCGGGCGCCCGATCCGCGTGATCTCTGCAACCGGCACACCCGTGATCGTCTCCGTCCGATCGAGCTCCGCCTCGGAGTGGAGTCCAGTCCGCGCCAAAGTCGGGAAGTCGAGCGAGTCGACCTCGAGCTGCCTCCCCTTCCCATACCACTGGTTGCTCCGGTAGTCGAGCGGCTCACCGTTCTCGACGGTGACAGGAACGAGAGAGTACCTGTCATCGCGAGTGAAGGAGATGATGATCTCCCTCCCGTCCTCCATATTCAGCGGAGAGGGC
>LJUI01000122.1 GCA_001303705.1 candidate division TA06 bacterium SM23_40 | reverse complement strand
CTGGCCAACAGCCTCGCCCTGGAGATGGCGGGAATAGACAGGAACACCAGGGATCCCAGCGGTGTGACCATCCACAGGGACAGGAGGGGCGATCCCACGGGTCTCATGGAGGGCAACCGCGGAGCCATAATGAGAATGTTCCAAACCCTGCCCGGGATATCCCACGAGCGGAGGCTGGCCGAGTCGCGGTATGCGTTCAAGAAGATGGCCGAAGCCGGCATCACCATGTTCCACGACATAACCCCTCCCGACCAGCTCGAGATCTTCCAGGAACTCTACGCCACCGGTGAGATGACCGCACGCGTCAGGCCCAGGCCGACACTGGAGAAGGCCGAGTTCCTGAACCGCGTTGGAATCACTCAGGGATTAGGGGACCCGTGGCTGCGCTTCTCGGGCCTGAAGGATTTCATAGACGGCATCATGGGCAGTTGGGGGGCCATGTTCTACGAACCTTACGAGGACCGTCCGGGTCATTACGGAATATGGCGCAGCCGGATGACTCCCGATCCCGGGATGGAGGAGCTGATACGGAGGGGATACCGGGCGGGATTCGCTCCCCACATCCACGCCATAGGTGACAAGGGGGTGGACACCCTGCTGACCATGTACGAGCGGGTCATCGACGAATTCGATATAAAAGACCACAGGTGGAGGGTCATCCACGCGCAGGTCGTTCACGACAAGGACTTCGTCCGTTTCGGCGAGCTGGGTCTGGTGGCCGAGATCAATCCGTATCACCTCTCCGACGACATGCGCTGGATGTACGAGCGGATAGGCGACAGGTGCAAGGGCGCCTATGCCTTCCGCAGGCTGAAGGATAACGGCGCGGTGCTGGTGTTCGGCAGCGACTGGCCGGGCACCAACGCGGCTATCTACCACCAGCATCCCAGATACCTCATACACGCCGCCGTTAACCGGACCACACTGGAGGGGGAGCCTGCAGGCGGATGGTACCCGGAGCAGAAGATAACGGTCCACGAGGCGATCGAGGCCTTCACGATCAACTGCGCCTGGGCCACGTTCGAGGAGGATCAGTTCGGGTCCATCAGGACGGGCAAGTTCGCCGACTTCACCGTGCTGAGTCAGAACCTGATCGAAATCGATCCGGAGGACATCCTGAAGACAGAGGTGCTGTACACGATAGTCGACGGCAGGATAGTGTACGAGAATCCCGATTTCTGACACGGACGCGGGGGTTCTGCGGCATATCCCCGTGAGAAGCCGAAAGGGCGCCCCCGGGCGCCCTTTTTTCAGCCTGCTGCTTTTTCAGCCAATCGGGTCAGGAGCTCCCAGACCTCCCGTACGTCGTCTCCGGTGGTCCTCAGGTGTCCGAACACCAGGCGCAGCGTGTATTGATCTTTCAATTTCGTATGGCTCAGGAACACCTCTCCGGTGGCGTTGGCCTCGGCCATTATCCGGGAGTTGAGCTCCTCGAGTCGGGCCTCGATCTCCTCTTCGGTGCCTTCCAGGCTTCCGGGATGGAACCTGAAGCAGACGGTTGCGAAATTCACGGGCGCCATCAGTTCCACCCCAGGCTGATCCTCGATGATACCGGCCAGGCGGTCCGCGAGTGTCATGTGATACCTGAGCCTCTCGGCCATGCCGTCGGCACCGAAGTACCTCAGCACCATCCACAGCTTCAGGGATCGGAACCGCCTCCCGAGCTGGATTCCGTAATCCATCAGATTGGTGACCGCTTCCTCAGAGTCGCGCTCGCTGGACAGGTATTCCGGTATGAGGCTGAAGGTTGCCTTGAGTACTTCGGGCCTGCGGACGAAGAAGGCGCTGCAGTCCATCGGCGTGAAGAGCCACTTGTGTGGGTTGACGACGAGGGAGTCGGCGCGGTCGCAGCCGTCCAGGATGTGGCGTTTCTCCGGTACGATGGCGGCGACCCCGCCGTAGGCCGCATCCACGTGCAGCCAGAGGTCGTACTCCTGGCAGATGTCGGCGATCTCGGCCACAGGATCTATGCTCGTACTCGAAGTGGTGCCCACGGTGGCGACTACAGCCAGGGGATGGAAACCGGCATCCCTATCCTTTCTGATGGCATCATGTAATGATTGAGATATCATGCGGTAGTCATTGTCAGTAGGTATCTTACGTAACTGTTCCTGCCCGTAGCCGAGCGTTATCACCGACTTGTCCACAGAGGAATGCGCCTCCTCCGAAGCGTATACCGTGAGCGGGGGCAGGTCGGATCTTCCCGCCGCGCCGCGGGTGCGGATCTGGAGATCCCGGTGCGCCTCCCTGGCCGCGGCCAGGGCCAGCATAGTGGATATGGAGGCCGTATCCACTATATGGCCGTGGAACTCTCCCGGCAGCCCCAGCAGGTCCCGGAGCCAATCCATCACCCTCAGCTCCAGCTCGGTGCCCGAGGGACTGGTCCGCCATGCCATGGCGTTCTGGCTGGTGCCGGCGGCGAGCAGCTCACCCAGGATGGCGGGCCCGGAGGCCGATGAGGGGAAGTAGGCCATATATCTGGGACTGTTCCAGTGGGTGAGACCCGGATAGATGATCTCTCCGAAGTCTCTGAATATCTCATCGAACGAGCTGCCTTCCGGCGGGGCGGTTTCGGACAGCCGGCCCGTCACTTCACCCGGCTCCACTTTGGAAAGGATCGGCGCCCGGGGCCCCTTCTCTAGGTAGTCGGCGATCCAGTCGATCACCCGGTAGCCGGCGGTACGGAAGTCCTCCACCGGCATGTCACCGGAGGGAAGGGGCAGGGGGGATATGTCTGATCGGTTGGGAGGTGATTCCGGCATCGAACGAGTCCCTTTTCAGAGTTGGGTGCCACACCGTGCTGGTGAGGTTCTGCCAGTGCGTCTGAAGGGCAGATAACGTGGCAGTGTAATAATAACCGTAATCTGCGGGTCAGGAGAAGTGTTCGTCGCCTTGACTTTGAGTCGGGCCTGGACAATATCTTAGGTGCCCGAAAGAAATTTTTCCACGTCGTACCGATCTCCGGGGAGCGGAGGACCGTCAAGGAGGAGCCTCACCGTGTCAGATAAATCCAGCGATTCAAATCAGAACGGGATATCCAGAAGGAACTTTTTAGGTGTGGGTGGCGCCGCCGTCGCGGGGAGCACCCTCTCCATGCGTCCGGGCGGAAGCATCCTGGTGGGCGGTGGACGCCAGGGAGGCGGAGACCGTATCCGGCGGCACAAGAGACTGGGCCGCACCGAGTTCATGGTCTCGGATCTCGCCGTAGGCGGGGTTCCTCTGCAGGATACCGCTGTAGTCAGGTATGCGTATGAGAAGGGCATAAACTACCTCGATGTCGCCGAGGGATACAGCAGGGGAGGCGCCGAGAGGGCCGTCGGTGAGGCGATGCAGTTCATGGACCGGAGCAAGATCTTCATTACGACGAAGATCGGCGTGGGTAACAACGACACCGTCGACACGATCCTGGACCGGTTCGCCCAGTGTCTGGCGCGGATGAGAACCGATCATGTCAATGCCTTCTATATGCACGGTGTGCCCAGTATTGAGGGACTCAAGACCCCTGTCTTCCATGAGGCGTGCGACCGCCTGAGGGCGGACGGGAAAGCCCGGTTCAGGGGTTTCTCCTGCCACGGTCCCGGCAGGGGCAGCCCCGACAGCTTCGAGGATATCCTCCTGGCCGCAGCCGATGACGGCCGGTTCGACGTGATCCTGTTCTCGTACAACTTCATGAACAGGGAAATCGGGGATAAGGTTCTTGCGGCGTGTAAGGCTAAGGATATCGGCACGACGGCAATGAAGACCTCGCCCGGGATGCTGAGGCCGGCGCCGTTCGATCCCGATAATCCCACCGAACAGCAGTCTGAATACATCGAACGGATGGTGAGCCGTGGCAGGTCCAGGGAGCAGGCGATCGATGGATTGAGGCAGCAGATACAACGCCAGGAGGAGACCTACCAGAACACCCGTCCGTTCATCGAGAAATACGGGATCGAATCCGCAGAGCAATTGAAGCTCAAGAGCATCCAGTGGGTCGCACAGAATCCCGATATGCACACGACGTGCGTGGGTATGAACGACCTGGATATCATCGACAAGATCATACCGCTCTCCGGGAGGCCGCTGACGGCCGCCGATGAGGCCCTCCTGAGCGATTACGAGCTGGTTCTGAACGACAAGTACTGCCGTCACGGATGCAGCATGTGCGCGGGGGCGTGTCCGTACGACCTGCCGGTCAGCGATATCATGCGGTTCGCGTACTACTTCGAGTGCCAGGGGCGCGAGAAGGCCGCCATGCTCGAGTACGCGGGTCTGGACGGGGCCGACGCGGGCAACTGCATCGGGTGCAGCGCACCCTGCAGCGGCGCCTGCCCTTACGGAATAGACATCCAGTCCGCGATGCTGCAGGCGCACTCGCTGCTGACGCTTTAGGGGATAGTTGTCTGTTTGACAAGTGATAAGAACGGATGGTACAGTTTCTGTTGAGGTAGGAATATAAGGGCTCTTATATAAGAATAGAGATTGCGAGCCTGCTGCCGGCGTTTAAGGGTCTCAACTACTGGGACGCTACATGTTTATCTTTCGGCATGAATATCGCGCTGTCCTTCCGTATCGGTCGATTCCGTTTTTCGTAGTAACAGTAATGTTGTGTTCTGCCGGTACCTGTGTCATCCCGCAACCGGTACAACCCAATTTGAGACCGATGGTCGAGGTAACCGGCGGCCCGACCGGTACTATCTTCGAATCGGAAGCCACTTTCACCTGGAGCGGCAGTGACGAGGACGGAAGCGTTTCTGCATACTATATCGGCCTCGATGAAAATCCGCCTACTACGAAGACGACGGCGACATCCCATACCTACACCGACATAGAGGAAGGGCATCACACATTCTATGTCATGGCGGAGGACGACCAGCAGGAGCTCTCCCCGGTCGACAGCAGGGCATTCCAGTGTATTTTCGCGGTCCCTTACATATTCGATGTCTATGTGTATGAAACGCTGGATGAGGATGGTGACAGTTACCTCGAGTCGTGGAAGTTCATCATCGACGTGGATGTGCCCAATGAAGGCACGGCTGAAACTTCTATCCTGTTGACCGATGACGAGGGGAACGACTGGGGTTCCTTCGGTCCCTTCTCGTTCACTGGCACTGAGACCAGTGACAATGTAACTGTCGGCCCGTTTACAAAGTGTGCGGTCCTGCCGGACGAGCCTCCGGAAAACGTGGACTTCACCTTCGAGCTCGGTAATGGTGGGAATACACACACGCATACGGTACCCGTCGATGATCCTTATCAACCTCAGATCAGCGATATTCACATAACCAGCACCACCGATGCGAACTCCGATGGTTACTACGAAGAGTGGTATTTCGAAATTGACGTGGATGTGGATTGCAGTGGGACTGCGTCGACCTCGATAAAAATCACCGACAGCGAAGGCAACGACTGGGGCGCCTTCGGGCCGTATACGTTCAGCGGGAACCTTACCAGCGATAACTTGACGATCGGACCCTTTACAGTTGAAGCGGTGAATCCGGACAATCCGCCAGAGGACGTGGAATTCTCTTTCGAACTGCTCAACGGCGGCGACCAGTCCGCTGTTACCGTTCCGGTTTGCTACCTCCCCATTCCCTATTTCTACGACATCTACACTATCAACTATCAGGATACGGACCAGGATGGCTATTACGAAGAGTGGTCTTTCGAGATAGACGTGGATGTGCCTTACGGCGGGACGACCCAGACGTACATCGCGATCACCGATGACGAGGGCAACGATTGGTGAAACTATGGGCCTTATACATTTGTAGGGGCCTCATCGAGCGACAACGTGATTATAGGACCGTTTTCTGATGGCGGGGTGGCACCGGACGATCCTCCTGAGGATGTGGTCTTCACCTTTGTTCTCTCCGACGGGGGTGATAGCATAGAAGAGTCGGTCAATGTTGACGACCCCTACGTGCCCTATCTGGCGGGTGTCTATCTGGTGAATACCGCCGATTCGGACCAGGACGGCTACTACGAGTCGTGGGATTTCGAGATCGATGCGGACGTCCCCTTCGGCGGTATGGCTCAGACCTCGATTTCGATTACCGACGATGAAGGGAATGATTGGGGAACCTATGGGCCGTTTACATTCTCAGGCACACTGACAAGCGACAATGTAAACGTGGGAACGTTCACGAGAGAGGCGGTGGATCCGGATAATCCTCCTGAAGACGTGATATTCACGTTTGTGCTCTCCAAAGGGGGAGATACAGGACAGAAATCGGTGCCGGTGGACGAGCCGGTCGGGCCCTATTTCGCCGGCATCACCACTATCGACATCACTGACACCGACGGCGACGGCAGTTACGAGCAGTGGTCTTTCGAAATAGACGTGGACGTGTCTTCGGGGGGGACGGCATCCACCTCGATCCAGATCACCGACGACGAGGGCAACGACTGGGGCAGCTACGGGCCGTTCACTTTCACGGGGACGGGGACCACCGACAACGTCACCATCGGGCCTTTCTCGGCGCTCGGGGTCGGCCCTGACGCGCCGCCGGAGGACGTGGTATTCACGTTAGTGTTGTCCAATGGGGGGGATACCGCGCAGGAGACCGTGCCGGTGGACGATCCTTATCAGCCCAGCATCGCGGGCATTTCCACCGTCTCTATCACCGACGATGACGGGGATGGCTCCTACGAGCAGTGGTCGTTCGATGTCGATGTGGATGTGCCATCTGGCGGGACGGCCTCGACGTCGATTTCGATCACCGACGATGAGGGCAACAACTGGGGCAGCTACGGGCCGTACACATTCACCGGGACGGGAACCAGCGACAACGTCACGATCGGGCCGTTCACCAACAGCGGAGTGGATCCGGATACACCTCCGGAGGACGTGGTGTTCACGTTCACGCTGTCCAATGGTGGTGATACGGAGCAGGAGACCGTACCTGTTGACGATCCCTATCAGCCGTACATCTGGGGGGTCACCACTGTAACGACCACAGATGCCAATTCGGACGGATACTACGAGGAGTGGTCGTTCGAGATCGATGTTGATGTTCCATTGAGCGGGACGGCCTCGACCTCGATCCAGATCACCGATGACGAGGGCAACGACTGGGGCAGCTACGGGCCGTTCACGTTCACCGGTTCACTCACCAGCGACAATGTCACGATCGGTCCGTTCACGCACTTCGGTGTGGCACCCGATGCGCCGCCGGAGGACGTGGTGTTCACGTTCACGCTGTCCAATGGTGGGGATACCGCGCAGGAGACCGTACCTGTTGACGGTCCGTACATCCCGTATATCGAGGCCGTCTATTACCTCAACCATACCGACGCCGACGGGGACGGGTACCTCGAGCAGTGGGATTTCAAGGTGGACGTCGACGTTCCGTACGGGGGTACGGCGCAGACCTCGATCACGATAACCGACGATGAGGGCAACAGCTGGGGTCCGTACGGGCCGTTCACATTCACAGGGGTATCCTCCAGCGATTTTGTGGTGATAGGGCCCTTCACCCACGCGATGGTCGATCCCGACAATCCGCCCGAGGATGTGCTTTTCACATTCACGTTATCCAACGGTGGTGACACCTATCAGGGCTTGATGCAGGTCGACGATCCCGACCAGCCCCACATTTTCGATGTAGACACCGTCAGCATTACCGACGCGGATTCGGACGGATACTACGAGCAGTGGTCGTTCGAGATCGACGTGGACGTGTCTTCGGGCGGGACGGCCTCCACCTCGATCCAGATCACCGACGACGAG
>LJUI01000121.1 GCA_001303705.1 candidate division TA06 bacterium SM23_40 | reverse complement strand
GAGGACGTCAGGACGCAACCTACGGTGTTATCGACCTTCGCGTGAGGATTTCGCTCGCAACCGACAGAACCTGCCAATCTCCCCGCGAGGATTTCGCTCCTAGCCTATAGAAGCTACGAACGTCCGGGGAGAAGATGTGGGCCGTAAGCTTCAAGGCCGCCCGTCAGCCGAACGGAATAACCTTCATTTCTAAGGTACGTCCCCGGGGGCGACCGAATAACCTTCATTTCCAGGGTACGTCCCCGGCGGAATGGGAGGAGGTTCGATACTCCGGGTTTTACTGGGGCATCGGGATATCGACGTGAGGAGGGTAACATGAGGACGGTATTCATCTGTCTGTGTGTTGTATTGGTGATCGGCATCTGCGGGAGCGCCTGGGCGACGGTTCGGCGCGTGCCGAGCCAGTATTCGACGATCCAGGCCGGGATCAATGCCGCTGTCAACGGAGATACGGTGTTGGTGGCGGACGGCACCTACACCGGGACCGGGAACCGGGACATCCATTTCTATGGAAAGAAGATTCTGGTGACGTCGGAGAACGGCCCGCAGGCGACTACCATCGACTGTCAGGGGACCCCGCAGGTACATCACCGTGGGTTCCTGTTCGACTCGAGCGAGGATTCCACCTCGGTGCTTCAGGGTTTCACGATCAAGAACGGATACATGGGCTCTCCAGGCTCCTACGGGGGTGCCATATTCTGTGTAGCCGCCTCCCCGACGATACGGGGCAACCGTCTCACTGGCAACTTCGCCAATTATGGCGGCGCGATCTGTTGTGCCGAATCCTATTGGGCCACAATCGAGGGCAACGCGATCAGGGGGAATACCGCCTGGGTCGGTGGGGGGATCGCCTGCATCGATGGGAGTGACGCAACGATCAGAGGCAACACGATCACGGAGAACGAGGCCTACAGCGATCTGGGCCAGGGGGGCGGCATATATTGCGAGTGGTCTTCGTCGATTATCGAAGGCAATCTGATTATGGGTAATTGGTGCAACGGAGAGGGCGGGGGGATATACTGCTACGAGGAGGCGCCGGGCATCGTAGGCAACACGATCACGGGTAACTCGGCGGACTGGTATGGTGGCGGTATCGTCGGGTACAACTCCTGGGGAACCGTCAAGAATTCCATCCTCTGGGACAACAGCGCTGCCTTCGGTCCCCAGATATTCATCGGAGGCTCCGATTCGCTCCACGTCACCTACTGCGATGTCGAGGGAGGTTGGTGGGGGACAGGGAACATCAATCAGAATCCGCTTTTCGTGGGTGGTCCGTTAGGGGACCACTATCTGGAGCAGACCACGACGTTGTTCCGCCAGCAGAGTCCATGCGTCGACGCAGGCGATCCTGCCTCGCTCGTGCCCGAAGCCACAACGCGAACAGACGGACACCCAGACGAGTGGCCGGTTGACATGGGCTATCACTACGCGTGGGACCGTCCGCCAGACCTCGTGGATCAACCGGACACGACGATCACCGAGACGCAATACCTTACGTTCACGCTGACGGCCACCGATCCGGATGGCGACGACATTACCTTCTCGTCCCCGAATCTTCCGAACGGGGCTACGCTCAACCCGGTGACAGGAGTCTTCCAGTGGACCCCGACCTATGCCCAGGCAGGAGTCTATCAGACCGCGTTCATCGCTACCGATAACTCCCCGTATGCGCAGGCTGACACGGAGCTGACGGTCATCACCGTACTGGACCTGAATCGCCCGCCGAATCTGATAGATCAGGCGGACACGACCGTCACCGAGACGCAGTATCTGACCTTCACACTCGAGGCTACCGATCCCGATACTGACGTTGTCACGTTCTCATCTCCGAATCTCCCTGCAGGGGCGACCCTCAACTCGGTGACGGGAGTGTTCCAGTGGACACCTTCCTACGCGCAGGCAGGCATCCACACGGTCACGTTCATCGGCACGGACAACGGGAGTCCGGCGCTGGCGGATACCGAGCAGACGAACATCACGGTCCTCGATGTGAACCGGCCTCCCGACCTCCTGGATCAGGCAGATACGACGGTTGTGGAGAACCAGTATCTCACGTTCACGCTGGTCGCGACCGATCCTGATACGGATCTCATCTCCTACTCGTCTCCGAATCTCCCTCCCGGGGCCACGCTCAACTCGGTGACGGGTGTGTTCCAATGGACACCCGGGTATGAACAGTCGGGCATCCACATGGTGGGCTTCATCGCGACCGACAACGGGAGTCCGGCGTTGGCGGACACGGAGGTCACGTATATCACAGTTCTCGATGTGAACCGGCCTCCTGATCTGTTCGACCAACCGGACACGGTCGTCGCCGAGAACCAGTATCTCACGTTCACGTTGGAGGCGGAGGACCCGGATGGAGATAGCATCGTCTTCTCGTCTCCGAATCTTCCTCCGGGGGCCACGCTCAACCCGGTGTCGGGCGTGTTCCAGTGGACTCCCGACTGGGGTCAGTCGGGCAACTACCTGACCATGTTCATTGCCACAGACAACGGGAGTCCTGCGCTGGCGGACACCGAGCAGACGCTCATCACAGTGGGGGATGTGAATCGGCCTCCTGACCTGTTCGATCAACCAGATACGACTATCGTTGAGAACCAGTATCTGACGTTCACGTTGGAGGCGGAGGACCCGGACGGAGATAGCATCATCTTCTCATCTCCCCATCTGCCGCAGGGTGCGACACTCGATGGGGAAACGGGCGTCTTCGAATGGACTCCCAACTACGGTCAGTCGGGCAACCACATAGCTGTCTTCATAGCTACGGACAACGGCAGTCCCGCGCTGGCCGATACGGAGTGGACCCGCATCATCGTAGGGGATGTGAACCGCCCGCCAGATCTTGTCGATCAGGCCGACACGACGACGGCGGAGAATCAGCATCTGGCGTTCACGCTCGTGGCGGATGATCCGGATGAGGACACCATCTCGTTCTCTTCTCGGGATTTGCCCGAGGGGGCGGTGCTCGATGCGGTCACCGGGCTCTTCGAATGGACACCCACCTACGCGCAGGCCGGAGTGTACACGGTGACGTTCATTGCGACCGACAATGGATCACCCGCGCTCGCCGATACGGAGCAGACCGACATCTCGGTGACCGATGTGGTCGGCGTCACCGGGGAGTACGAGGAACCGGCTCTGCCGCTGTCCCGGTATCTCGCGCAGAACTTCCCGAACCCGTTCGGGGCGGGGACGACAATTCGGTATGGGCTCTTGGCCCCGGCACACGTCCGGGTGGACATCTACGACGTCCGCGGGGCCCTGGTGCGGAGGTTGGTGGACGAGAACATACCTGCGGGCCATCATCGGGCCGCCTGGGACGGACGGGATGACCGCGGGCGCAGGGTGGGGAGCGGCATCTACTTCTGCCGGCTCCAGGCCGGTGAGTTCAGACAGACGAGGCGGATGATCGTTCTCAAATAGTGGTTATCATCCGGGCAGAGTTGTGGTATAATTGATCAAAATATGACCCGCGGCCTGCCCAGCAGGGTGCCAAGCAGGCTGCCGACGAGGCTGTCGCCAGGCTGTCCACGGGGGCCATGTATGGATCGTCTCGAGGCTATGGGGCCGGCCCTCTGTGGGCTAAGGATCAGGCTGTCGAGACAGAGGGACTTCGGGGGTGTGCCTTGCGGACAACGCCCTGGGGACGGCCCGAGAGGTGAAGGACGTGAGAGGAGGGAACCTAGACACCGTCTAAGGAACGCAGAGGCCGTCCAAGGGACGGGGACACGATCCAAGGTTCGGAGAGGCCGTCCAAGGGACGGGGACACGATCCGGGGACGGGGACACCATTCAAGGGACCGGACACGATCCGGGGGACGGAGATACCATCCAGGGGACCGGACACGATCCGAGGGACGGAGATACCAGCCAGGGGACTGGACGCGATCCGGGGAACGGAGATACCAGCCAAGGGACGGAGATGCCGTCTGAGAGAGCCGGAGTACCGTCCGAGAGAGAAATGAGACAGGCAGTATTGCATACCACGAGAGCGAGGGCGGCGGGGTTGTGCGCCGCTTTGGCGTTTGCGCTTGCGATGAGCGCAGCGGCGACGACCTGGTACGTCCCCACGCAGTACCGAAGGATTCAGGCAGCGATCGACGCGGCCGCGGGCGGCGATACGGTGCTGGTGTCAGATGGCATGTACACCGGCCGTGGAAACCGAGATATCGATTTCGGCGGCAAGGCGGTCGTGGTGATGTCCGAGACCGGGCCGCGGGCGACGATCATCGACTGCGAGGGGAGCGAGCTGGATCCTCACCGGGGGTTCCACTTCCAGAGCGGCGAGGATTCCGCCTCGGTCGTCCGGGGGTTCACGATCCAGGGCGGGTACGCAGAAGAGGGAGGCGGGATTCTGTGCGAGCTCTCGTCTCCCATGATCGTCGATAACGTGATAAGGGGCAATGTGGCCACCTGGGGCGGGGGGATCTACTGCGGCGACTATTCTCTCGCGACGATCTCGCGCAACACCATCACCGGTAATGAGGCCGAGTGGGACGGTGGGGGGATCTACTGCTATTTCCACTCACGGTCGACGATCGCGTGGAATGAGATCTCCGGGAACAGAGCCTACTCAGGTGCCGGAATCTGCACCAAGGGGGCGTCTCCGACGATCGAAGGTAACGAGATCACAGCGAACATCGCCGGGTATGGCGGAGGGGGCGGCATCTGCTGCAACGCATCGATTCTTCCGTACATTCTGGGCAATCTCATCGCCATGAACAGTGGTGGCACCGGCGGCGGCATCTATCTGACGCACTCGGGGCCGCTGATCGACGGCAATACTCTAACGGGCAATACGGCCCTTGCCGGTGGCGGGATAAGCACTCAGGATTCCTGGGCGACGGTCACAAACTCGATCCTCTGGGGCGACAGCGCTGATATCCACCCGGAGATATATCTGTTCCCCGATTCTGTCCTCACTGTGACCTACTCAGATGTCGAGGGCGGGTGGCCAGGCCAGGGAAATAGAGATGCGGATCCGCTCTTCGTCCCCGGTCCGCCCGGGGACTACTGCCTGAGTCAGCTCCTTGCCGGTCAACCCGAGCAGAGCCCCTGCGTCAATGCCGGCGATCCGGTTTCGGCCCCGCGCGACGGCACCACGAGGACCGATCGGCTCGTTGATACGTGGCCCACGGACATGGGGTATCACTACCCGGTGAACCACGCACCAGATCTCGTCGATCAGACTGACACCATGGTTGTCGAGAATCAGTATCTGACCTTCACTCTCGTGGCGAGCGACCCGGATGGTGACGATATCTCGTACTCGTCGCCCGAGCTGCCGGCAGGAGCCACGCTGGACGCGACGACAGGGGTATTTGAGTGGACTCCGACATTCGTCCAGTCGGGTCTCTACACCGTCACCTTCATCGCCACTGACTGGGCCGTTCCTGCCCTGACTGACACTGAACGGACTCATATCACCGTCGGGAACCTGAATCGCGCGCCGGATCTGGCGGACCAACCCGATACGACGATAGCGGAGGACGAGTATCTGACATTCACCCTGGAAGCGAGCGATCCGGACGGTGATAGCATTTCGTTCTCATCGCCTGACCTGCCGGACGGCGCCACTCTGGACCCGGTGACCGGTGTGTTCGAATGGACGCCGACGTATGAGCAGGCGGGCCTGTACACGGTGACGTTCATCGCCATGGATCACGTCTTCCCGGCGCAGGCTGATACCGAGCAGACAGACATTACCGTTACCGATGTTGTGGGCGTAGAGGAAGGAGATGAGGACGTGCTCCGCCCTCTGTCACAATACCTCGCGCAGAACTACCCGAATCCATTCCGTTCTACGACGATGATCGCGTACTCATTGGTGGGGAACGCGCCTGTGAGCATCGCCATCTATGACGTGCGTGGGGCGCTGGTGCGTGAACTGGTGAGTGGGACGCTCTCTGCGGGGCGCCATAGGTTGGTGTGGAATGGTCGAGACGGGCGAGGGCAGAGAGTGGGGAGTGGCGTCTATTTCTGCCGGCTGGAGGCAGGCGAGTTCATAGAAACGAGGCGTATGGTCATTCTGCGATAGTATCATATGACCCTGTGAGGCAGCAGCTCCAGGCTTTTCCGGCAGTTTCATCATGACTTCCATCAGCGAGGGTCCAGTTCCGGCAGTGAGCTAGCGTACGAGATATCTCTCATGGGGTCAAATGATACGAACATACGATAGGAATGCACGCGGCGGGCTGACTGCCGGCCGACGGGGAACACAAGGGAGGGAGGAAGGTTACGAGACGATAGAATGAGGGGAGGCGATAGAAGGAGTGGACGCCCGAGAGGTCACCCGCGACGAGTCGCGTGAAGCCGGCACGACCGACGAAGATTCCGATGGATCGGTGCTCGAGTGGAGTGTGCGGCTCGTCACGAAGCGACCGCTCCGTGCCGCGGGGATGACTCTGTTCATCATCGCGATCTGGGTAGGGTTGTACTTCGTGTACCGTGAGCCGTGGTGGGTGATCTTTGCCGTACTCCTCCTCGGCGGATCGGTCTTCTTCCCTCTCCTTACGGTGACGAGGTATCGGTTCGATCACGAGGGGGTGACGGTCAAACGCCCCTTCTACACGATCAAGAAAGAATGGTCGGTGTACCGGAATTTCTATCCCGATCCCAACGGAGTTCTCCTCAGCCCCTTCTCTACGCCGTCTCGGCTGGAGAACTTCCGCGGCATATATCTCCGGTTTGGAGATAACCGCAGGGAGGTGCTCGCATATCTCGAGGGGATCTACCCGCAAGAGGAGACATGTGAGGGAGAAGAGGGGGTCGAGGAGCCAACGCGTGACAGGGGGGACGTGGGCCGCTCCGGCGAATAGGGCGGTCGCGGCAGAGCAGGAGGCGTGCAGGGCCCGGAAGGGCTGACATCGGGTTCAGGGGGGCTTCAGGGTCTGGCGATGCGCTGTCAGCAGCTGTCGGCGGCAAGATCCAGGTGCAGCGGCATTTTGCGCTTGACAAATCGGGATTCTTATGGTACAAGAGATATGTCCGGCTCCCGGCGAGTCGGAGGGTCGGTAGTTCCCGCAGGAACCCGAAAGGAGGAGTCAGATGAGAACCTGTTACTGTATTGCGGCGGCGACCGCCCTGATGGTCGCTGCCCTCGTCGGAACCTGGCCTGCGCCAGCGTTGGCCTACAACATCGGCGATACGACCGTCAACTGGACCATGCTTGATGGGTCGCAGACGATCTCGTACAACCTGTATGACTATCAAGGAAAGATCGTTCTCGTCAATCTGTTCAGCACGACCTGACCGGGATGTGCAGAGGAGGCTCCTCTGCTAGAGGCTAACATCTGGGAGGCGTACAGGGATCGCGGGGTGTGGGCCTTCGCCATGACCCGGCAATCCTACCAGGCCGCCCAGTATTGGGCACAAACCCACCATCTCACACATCCGGTCGTGCATGATCCGCCTCCTTCGACGTACTACTGGATGTATAGCCACGGCTACATCCCTCAGAACACCCTCACGGACCGGAACTTCGTCGTCATCTATGATGCCATAGGGTACAATCAGACAGCGATCATTAACGCCATTGAGGCTCACCTGTCTGACATTTCTGTAGTATTGCCCGACGAGTCTCCGATCGTCGTTCCCGGAGGGGGGTTGGAGTTCGACGTGACGTTGAAGAACTGGGGGACGCAGGCCCATACGTTCCACGCATTGTTGGACGGTATCTTCCCCGACCATACGCCCGTGCCTATAAACCCCCTTATGGGGCCGGTCG
>LJUI01000120.1:7851-15544 GCA_001303705.1 candidate division TA06 bacterium SM23_40 | reverse complement strand
AGGGACCACTCGGGAAGCAACAACACGGCCCCCGATGCTCGACGCCCCGGCCACGAGACGGCCAGCCCTTCAACCTGGAAGAGCGGGCTTACCCGGTGTCCTCGACTCGATTCGGGCTGCGATTACAGCACCTCGAAAACGAACCAGTCCTCGTCGTACAGCGTCGAAGGCGGCACGCCGATCTTCGATCGGTACTGGTACATGCCGGGAGGCGCTGCCGGCGGCACATCGTGAGTGATATGCCTCTGTACTGTCGTATTGGCCGGCAATACATAGTGATCCGGACCGAAGACCGTCACGGGGTTGCCGTTAGGCAAAACGGCCTCGGTCAGAACCCAGAACGGTTCCGCCTGCGGATGACGATTGATCACGGTGTATGCGACTTCCAGATGCCCATACGGGTATTGCGGGATCGTTGTATCCGCGGGCGTCAGATAGACCGTCCGAGAGAATCCGGATGCCCGGCGTCGATGCAGGGCGACCCCCACAGCAGACGATAGTCTCTCCTGTCGGCAAAGACGAACATGGGATCCTCGTCTATGTTGCCCTGGCCTGTCCAGCCGCCTTCGATGTCCGAGTAGGTGATGTCGATCGAACTGCTGGCGGTGACCACGACTTCATTTCCCCCGTACGCGATGTTGCCCCACAGAATCGAGTTCATGACTGTCGCGGAGGAATAGTTCTCGCAGTAGATCGCTCCGGCATCGGAACTGCCATTGTTGGCGCTGACCGTGTTGTTGACGATCGTGGGCGAGGCAGCCGAGCAGGAGATCCCGCCGCCGCAGCCGACGTCGACTATGTTGCCGATGATCAAATTGTCCACGATGAGAGGAGATGCTTCCTCTACGTGGATACCGGCCCCATATGAGACGCCCCAGCCGGAGAATGTCTCGTTGCCCACGATGGTGTTCCCTCGCACGAGGGCGAATAGCGTGGTGTCTCCAATGGTGAGTCCGCCATTGATATAGATGCCGCCGCCATCGTAGGCGAGCGTGTTGTAGGCCACGAGATTATTCACGATGTGAGGCGCGGCATCGCGACAGCATATGCCTGCTCCGTACAGATACCAGTCAGCCAGTGTATTGTTCGTGATTCGGTTCTCACGGATGACGGGTTCGCTATTCTCGACGAAGATACCACCCCCGTCGTAGTCGGATCCGTTCTTGATCGTGAACCCCTGTACTACCGATGTCGATCCCTCCCCGCTGTGGAAGTGGAACCCACGGCCCTGGTACTGGCAGTCGATGATCGTAGCCTCCCGCCCGCTTTCCGACATCACCACCATGTTCACGCCACCGAAGTCCAGATCCCGGTTCCCCACACCGGTATACGTTCCATCAGCCACCAGAACCGTATCGCCTTCCTGCGCCGCGTTGATCCCCGCCTGGATGGTCGCATACTCCAGAGGAACGTGAATCACCGTTGCGGAAACGACCGATGCAAGGCTGATCACGGCAAAACCTATGATGAGCCATCGCCATGTCCACATCATTTCGAGTACCTCCTCTCTGCGGGTTCAGAACGACCCGCACGACCTATAGAACGATGCCCGGCCCGGATTACGGCTCCCCTACTGTGAACCGAAAATCGTCCCAGTCGTAAAACATCGAAGGACGCCGCCCGATCGCAGATCCATAGTGATAGTGGCCGAGCGGTGCCGCGGGTGGCACGTGGTGAAGTACCGGAACCCGGGCAGTATACTCCGCCGGCACCACGTAACGATCGGGCCCCATGATCAGGAGCGAATCGCCACCCGGCGTCATGACCCCGGCAGCGACCCAGAATTCCTCAGGCTCCGCCCGTCGATTGATCACCGTGTAGTGAACCTGCAATTCGCCACCAGGTGATACCTGGGTAGTCTCAGGGGTCAGATACAGAGTGAGATAGTCGTCCTGATCGAAGAAGTGCGCACCCATGTCCCTCCGTGTGCCGTCGGGGTCAAGCGAGTCCGGATGGCCCGCATCGATACACGGTGAGCCCCAGAGGAGACGGTAGTCCTCCCCTGCCTCCAGCACAAACATCGGATCGGCATCGATATTCCCCTCGCCGAGCCACCCCTCCGTCACGTCTGAATATGTGATGACGATCGAGCTCGTCGCCTCCAGATAGACCTCTAATCCAGTGGCTGCAGTATCTCCCCAGAGAATGGAGTTGACCACGATCGGGGAGGCGCTGAAGGTGCAGGAGATGCCGCCGCCCTCCATTGAGGCAGTGTTGTTTGCAATGGTGTTGCGGGCGATGAGCGGGGATCCGCCCCAGCAGTGGATGCCGCCCCCCTGGGCATGGCCGAGAGAGGCCAGGGTGTTCGCGATAACATTGTCAGTAATGCTGGGATCGGCGGAAACGCAGCAGATACCCCCACCGCGCCCTCCGGTGTTGTTCACGATCCTGTTGCCTACGACAGTGGGAGGCACCGACCCGCTGATTCTCATACCACCACCGCTGTGTTCGGCGGCATTGCCTTCGATCGTATTCCAGCCGACGATACCAGAGGATGCCACCCAGACGCCCCCTCCTGCGTCCGCCACGTTCTCTTTCACCATGTTGCCCACCGCCAGGACGGCACCATCCGTGCAGTGAAACCCGCCCCCATTCGCCGAAGCCAGATTCTCTGAGATCACGTTGTAGGAGATCGTCGGAGAGCCCCCGTCACACATGACTCCCCCACCGGAGCCGAAGAGCCCTGGGGCTGCATTTCCGGAGATGATATTCCCCACGATCGTCGGAGAGCAGTTCTCGTGGGTGTAGATCCCTCCGCCAGGTCCCCCTCCGGCCATATTCTCTGTGATCGTGTTGTCCTCAATGGTCGGGGACGAGTACTCCTTGCAGTGAATACCCGTGCCACTGTAGTAGGTCGCATTCCCGCTGATCGTGTTCCCTTTGATCATGGGAGAGGAGTGATCGTAGCAGTAGAGTCCGGCGCCGTACCTGCTGTAGTTCGCCTCGATACTGTTATTCAACACCTGGGGAGATGAGTAGCCCCAGCACTCGATCGCGGCGCCAAACCAGCCCGCCGCATTCTCCCTGATCACGTTGTCCGAGATGAGCGGAGACGCGTAGAGGCATGAGATCCCGCCACCACCGCTATTGGCCGTGTTGTCGATGAACGCGTTGCCGACAATCGCGGGGGAAGAGCCCGCACACCTGATCGCCCCGCCACTGTTGGCGACATTCCCCAGAAAGGTATTGCCCACCAGGCGCGGAGCGGAGGCGTTCTCACAGCAGACGCCGCCACCGTAGGCCGTACACCCGTTCTTGATGGTAAAGCCTCTTACGACTGAGCTTGCACTCTCTCCATTGTGGAAATGGAATCCCCGGTGTGGGTTGGTCGGGGTGCCCTCACAGTCGATGATCGTCGACTCGGGTCCGTTCTCAGATGTGAGGAGTACGCTCTTGCCCCAGAAGTCGATATCCCGATTGCCCGGACCGCCATACGTGCCATCGGCGACCAGCACCGTGTCCCCGTTGACCGCCGCGTCGATCCCGGACTGGATGGTTGCGTACTCCAGCGGGACGTGGATGATTGTTGCGGGAGCAGGCGATGCCAGCCCGATCACGGCAAGGCCTGCGACCACCCATCGCCATCTGCACATCATTTTTCGCTCCTCTTCTCGCCGTGGCACAGAGAGGCATCAGCATAGTGCGCCCATTGGAGCACTACTCTACTACTTCCAGCACTTCGAACTGGAAGCTGTCCTCATAGAGCGTCGAGGGCGGCACGCCGATCCTCGACTGATACGAGTAGCGGCCTGAGGGTGCGCCCAGCGGGACCGAATGAGTGAAATGTCGCTGCACCGTGAAATCGGCCGGCAGCGTATACGCGTCCGGCCCCATGACGTCCAACGTATCCCCACCCGGCAGCACGGCCTCCGTGAGCACCCAGAAGGGCTCGGGCTCTGCCCACCGGTTGATCGCGGTATAGGTCACGCCAAACGTGCCTCCGGGCGACACCTCTCTCGCATCGGGCGTCAGATAGAGCGTCAGGTAGTCGTCCTGGTCGAAGAAGTGGGCACCCATGTCGCTCCGTGTGCCGTCCGGGTCGAGCGAGTCCGGATGGCCCGCATCGATGCACGGCGAGCCCCACGCCCACCCGCCCGCCACATCACAATAGGTGACTTCAACTGGATACCCCCCGGCCGCGTAGATCTCCGGTCCCGTGCCGGCATTGTTCCCCCAAATGATCGAATTGACGACTGTCGGAGGGAAAACAGAATAGCACCCGATCCCGCCGCCATAGGCTGCCTCATTTCCCGTGATCGTATTCCCAATCAGCATCGCGGGAGCCTCGAGCCAGCAAAGGATCCCGCCTCCACGGGAGGCCATATTTCCTGTGATCGTGTTGCCAACGATGATCGGAGAAGACTGATACTCGCAAGCGATCCCGCCACCGTCGATCTGCGCAGTGTTTCCCCTGATTACATTGTCGGCGATCGTCGGAGAAGACTCCAGACAGTGGATCGCACCACCACAGGTCTGCGGGAACTCCCCGCACGCATACCCGTTCCGAATCGTGAATCCTCGCACAACCGAGCTCGGGCCTTCTTCACTGTAGAATTGGAACCCTCGGTGGGAATCGAGCGAATCCGCCTGACAGTCGATGATCGTGGCCTCCGGCCCGTTCTCCGACATTACCACGATTGCCTTGCCATAGAAGTCAATGTCGCGGTTCCCGTCCCCAGTGTAGGTACCATCTGCAACGAGAACGGTATCGCCGTCCACCGCCGCATCGATTCCGGCCTAGATGGTCGGGTACTCCAGAGGAACGTGAATGACCGTTGCAGGAACTGCCGATACCAGGCTGATCACGCCGAAACCTGCGAACACCCATCGCAATGTGGACCTCATTTCCTGTTCCTCCTCTCCGCAGGGCAGGGGGTGATGAACCCTCGCCCTCTCCGTCTCATTGTCGGATCCTCCGTTCGCGCGGCACAGAGGTGATGGGCAATCGCCCTGCCCACCTCTTTCGAGGTGCCTCCTCTCTGCACGGCAGGGGGTGATGAGCCCTCGGCATGTCCGCCTCATTTGATGTCCCTTCTATCTGTGGCCTGTGCCGCCCGAACCACGATCGCGTCAGATCCCGGACCAAAGTACAAAACGGCCCCTGATGCTCGGCGCCGTTCTCAGAAGGTCTATCCAATGCTGTTATCACCCAGGAGGTTCCCGTCGCCACCGGGCATCACCTGCTCACAGGAGCAGGTTCTCGGGAATCCAATCTTCTTCAAATGAGATTCTACCACTCTTGAGGGAGTCTGTCAAGAAGTGTACACAGACGATACAATGCAGACTACATGCGCGCGAGGATGATGCCATATCCGAGCAGGCGGAGGGCGATGCAGAGGGTGACTGCGACGGCGATAGCGGCGAGAACGAGGATCTCGCGTGGGCCGATGACGGACTGAAGATAGGTGGCCTTGCGGCGGCGCGAGCCGAATCCCTTCGATTCGAGGGCCATCGCCAGGAGGTCGGTCTTCCGGATCGCTGAGACGAAGATCGGGACGAGGAGGGGCGCGTGGCGGGCGATGCGCCTGAAGATGTTGCCTCTGTCGAGTTCGAGGCCGCGCGACTTCTGGGCCTGGGCTACGACGGCACCGCTCCCGAGGAACGTGGGGACGAGCCTGAAGGCCGTGGATAGCGCGAAGCTCGCGCCGAACGGGAACCCGAGGCGCCACAGCGCCCAGGTAAATTCCTCGACCATGGTCGTGGAGAGAAAGACGACTCCTGCGAGAACGAGCGCCACCAGGCGGGTGCCCATTGCCAGGCCGTATAGGAGCGATTCCCGGGAGACGGCCAGCGGGCCGAGGCGGAGGAGGACGGTCGGCCCCTTTACGAAAAAGGTCCACATCGTCGCGCTGAAGATGAACAGGAGCACGAAGAGCACGAGCAGTCGCCTCACGTTCCTCAGCGCCCGCGCCCAGACTGCGAGGGCGAAGACGACTGCGAATATCACCAATGCGTACAGCGGATGGTTGAAGCAGAGGGGCATGATGAATATGCCGATGAGCGCCCCCAGCTTCGCTCTCGGGTCGAGACGGTGGAGCGCCGTCCCGCGTTCGAGATAGAGAAAGACGTCCGGCATGGGTCTTCTTCCGGGTTGTGTGCGGTTTCAGTCCGGGTGGTGTCGTTCCCTCACCCAGGGGTGACATTGAGTGCCCAGGCTGTGGGGACCTTTTGTGCCGATGCTTAAGAGATCTCGGTCACCGGTGCCGACGCCGTGCCTGACGGCGCATCGGTTCCCGTCCCTGGTCGGAAGCGCGTTCAGACAGCGACCACTGAACAGCGGGTGTTTCACGAACCTGCTGGAGCAACTGTTTGCCGAAGCACAGCGTGGCTCGGCTATGACGACTCGCCACCGACGGGTGGCCCCACCGGCGGGTCGCCCCCGCCCGCTGTCAGTGAACCGAGCAGGAGAAGCAGGGGTCGTAGGCTCTGACTGTTTTTTCGCAGAGGAGCCGTATCGCCTCCCGATCCTGCTTGCGATTCTCAGCCACCAGCTGTTTGAGGTCCTTCTCTATGTTGAGGAAGTTGTGGGAGGTGGGAGTCACTAAGTTGGCCTTCTCCACCACTCCCCTCCTATCGATGCAATACCAGTGGTAGAGAAGCCCCCGGGGAGCCTCGGTGGCGGAGCCTCCTTCTCCTCCCCTGATTTCCACCTTGAACTCTTCGTCCCTGAAAGCATGGGACTCTATCAGCTGGATACATCGCTCTATTGCATCGAAGACTTCCAGAGCCTGGGCCAGATTGTTGTGGAACGGGTTGCAGTCGGGAACTGCGAACCCGACGTCCGCAGCCAGGTCTCTCGTTTTCTGCTGGAGTTTGTCGAACTTGATATTCAGTCTTGCGAGAGCACCCACCATGATCGGAGTTCCGCCTTCCAGCACCGTCTGTTTCGCATAGGCGTAATGAACCTGAGACTCGACAAAGAAATCCGGGTACTGATCGACGCTGATATCCAGACCGGAGGTGGAGACGATCCGTCCCTGGTTCGTGGCATATTCCGTTTCATCGTATAGAGCCACATAAACGGAATCCGAGTGAAAATCCGGGACCTCGAGCGCCGCGATATCCCTCACCGCCTGCTCAGCATCTTTCCGTATAGCCTTGATCTCTTTCAGCACGGACGCGAAATCCTCGGGGCGAGGGATGTGTGTGAACCCGCCCGGGACGTTGGTCACCGGGTGGAGGGCCCTTCCTCCGATGAGAGCGGTGAGTCCATTCATCGCCTCTTTCATCCTGATCAGTCTGTCGAGATGGGGCTTGTGTCCCGGTATCATCTGTACCACCCCGGGGAACCCATAGTAGTCGGGCATGGCCAGCATGTACAGATGGATGAGATGGCTGGCGGCGATCTGGCTCAGCGAGAAGATCTTCCTCAACAGCACCGTCTGCTCGCTCACCTGAATGCCCATCGCTTTCTCGATAGCCTGGATCGCGGTGGTCATGTGGGAGACGGGGCATATCCCGCATATCCGGGAGACGATATCTCCGACTTCGTGGTATTTCCTCCCCACGAGAAATCCCTCGAAGAACCGAGGGGGCTCGAAGATCCTGAGCTCTATATCAGGCTGGGAATCGAGCACGATCCGGAAGCCGGCTTCTCCCTCGACCCTCGCCAGGTACTCAACTTCGATGTGCTGCGGTTCGCTCACGGCTTCACCTGCCCGGCTTCCGCTTGCGGTTCGCTCACGGCTTCACC
>LJUI01000120.1:0-7840 GCA_001303705.1 candidate division TA06 bacterium SM23_40 | reverse complement strand
CACCTGTTCCGGCTTCCATTTGCGGTTCACTCATCGCTTCGCCTGCCCCGGCTTCCATTTGCGGCTCGCTCATGGCTTCACCTGCCCCGGCTTCCATTTGCGGTTCGCTCACGGCTTCACCTGCCCCGGCTTCCATTCCACCGTGGGCTCTCCAAACTCCGTGAACCTCCGGTAGATCTCTTCACGGCCGAGGCCCATTCTCTCGAATCGGTCCGCCAGGGCTTTGGCATTGGCGTCTTTCATCGGCCCCCAGCAGCCGTAACAGGCCCGTCCGCGGGACGGGCAGAGGGCTCCGCAACCGGCATTGGTGACCGGTCCCATGCACGGCTCCTGGTAGGCGACGAGCACGCAGATAGCCTCTTCGAGCTTGCATTCCACACAGACAGAGTAATCGAGGAATCGGGGAGTCTTGTTGAGCAACAGCGATTTGACCAGTTCTGCCAGGTCTCTCACTCCGGGCGGACAGCCTCTGACATAGCCGTCGACTCTGACATAGTGGTCTACGGGATGAGCCTTGAGAGAGTGAACAACCGATATGTCCTCGTACACTCTTCTCTGGGCATCCAGCTCGTGGGCAGTGTTCTTTATCGCCGGGACACCGCCACACACAGCACAGGAGCCGATGGGTGCGAGCAGTTCGCTCCTCTCCCGTATCCTCTTCAGCTGATCCGCCTGCCACTGCTCGGTGATAGCCCCTTCTATCAAGGCCAGATCGAAAGGACCATCTTCTTCCCCTCCCGATTGCAGCATCTTGCAGTAGACGATGTCCACCGCCTGAATCGTTTCCAGAACGTAGTGCTGAAAGTAGAAGAGCTGGAACTGACAGCCCGCGCAGGAGCTGTATTTGAATATGCCGATGCGCTTCCCGGTCCCCATATCGTCTCCCTACAATCCGCCACAATCCCCTGCAACAGGGTGTCAGCGCCGCTACAGCAGCATGTCAGGGCCGCTACAACATGGTGTCAGCGAATCTCTTGATATCGCCGTATGGGAAGATCGGCCCATCTTTGCACACGTACATCGCTCCTATCTGGCAGTGGCCGCAGTGGGCGATCCCGCACTTCATTCTTCTCTCCATAGAGACGAAGATGTCGTACGGGTCCTGCCCCATCTGTATCAGCTGCCGGGCGACGAATCTCATCATCAACTCAGGCCCGCACGTGAAGGTGATACTCTCCTCGGGATCGACATCGATCTCATCGAGCAGAGCCGTCACCAGCCCCTCCCGGATATGTGACAGCTCCTTCTTTTCTCCTCTATCCACCGTCATCAACAGGGTGCCATCCCGGCCGGCGGTCAGTTTCTCGAATTCCTCCCTGAACAGCAGGTCGTCTTCCGTTCGTGCCCCCAGCAGGAAGTACAACCGCCCGTATTCCTCGCCGTTGCCTAGAGCATGACGGATCACCGGCCGCAGGGGGGCGATCCCGATGCCGCCGCCTACGATGATCAGATGCCTGCCCTTCGCCTTCTCCAGCGGCCACTCATTCCCATAGGGACCCCGAATGGATAAGATGTCGCCTGCGGCGAGCTGACAGATAGATCGAGTCAGGCTGCCGGCCTCCCGGATGGTGTGGGTGAAGCGCCCCCTCTCGAGATGAAGCGAGCTAAAGGAGAAGGGAGCCTCCCCCATTCCCGGAAGACCCAGCATGTTGAACTGTCCCGGCCTATACGAAAAATGGTCGTGATCAGCCAAAGAGAGGGTCAGAGAATAGGTCTCCCTGTTCTCCTGGATCTTCTCTCGCACCAGCGCTCTTCTCGGTTCCAAGGGATTCATGAATAGGCCCACCATCTGGCTCTGCCTGTTTCGAAATCCTGCTGGATTCTCTTGGCCATCTCGGTGAGGTCGATGCCGGTAGGACACCAGGTCATGCATCGTCCGCAGCCCACGCACCCGAAGCATCCGTATTGCTCCACCCATGTTGCCAGCTTGTGGGTGACGAATTGCCGGAGACGCGCCTCTCTCGACGAACGGAAGTTCCCCCCGTGGACCCGGGCGAAATGAAGCTCCTGGCACGAATCCCAGTGCCTGCGTCTCTCTGTGACGGTCAGGTCGAAGGACATATCATCTTCGATGTCATAGCAGTAACAGGTGGGGCAGACCATGGTGCAGTTGGTGCACCCGAGGCACCTCGCCTCAGCGGTCTCTCTGTACACAGGATGGTCGAGGTTTCTCATCAGGAGCTCAGGCAGCCCCGCTGTCTCCAGATGCTTGGTGAACGAGGCGATGGCCTTTCTTTGCAGATCATCTTTCGTTTCGTAATCTCCGGACGCGGCTTCTTTCCGATGGACGGCCTTCTCTATCAGACCTTCTCCCCGTCTCGAGCCGATCTCGATGAGGTAGTTCTCCCCCATCGAGGTCATCTCCAGATCGTACCCATCCTCTAACCGCAAGAAGGGTCCCGCGCCCATGGACTCGCAGAAGCCCGCATCGCAGGCCCGGTTGCAGTTCAGCACCACAGTCAGTGTTTCTTCCCGAAGTTTCCGGTAGTAGAAATCCTCGATATCACCGAGGAAGGTCCGATCCAATACCGATATAGCCTGCATATCGCACGGACGGACCGCGAAGATGACCGCGTTGCCGGCATCGGCGGGTTCGATCGTTGTCACCCGATGATTCTGGTTATCGATCCTGAAAAGACGCTGGGTTGGAGGGTAGATGAACTTGCGCGGGCCCAGCATAGTGGAACAGTAATCGAGGTGCAGGTCGCCTGCATCCTGAATCTCCTCAAAAACAATCGGCCCCCTCTTCTTGAGGACCGGGCCAATTACGGTGAACTCGTTTCTCAAGATGTTCAGCCAGTCTCTGAATGCATCATTGGCTAGGATGTAACCTGTGCTCAATGTCCTCACCTATGAGAAGATTCAGATACGAGGTTCCCTCTCTCCCCAGTCGTACCACTTCCAGACGTCTTTGGCCAGATCGTCGTAGTCTCTCTTGACATGACGATAGAGCCGCGCATTTTCCAGGGCCACCACTCCGAAGCCCGCCAGAGTGTGGAGGAATTCCAGGTCTTCTTCGTCGATTTCGTATCTGTACGCTGTGTAGACGAGCAGGCCTCCTATTACACCCTCGTTCAACTTGAGGGGGACGCACACGACGGAGTGTATTCCCTCTCTCCGGGCTTCCTCGGCACGCTCCAGCCGGGGATCTTCGCTGACATCTTCGACGATCACGTCCTTTCCCTGCATGCACTCGCGTATCGATTCATCCATATCGACCGGCCCTTCCCGGACAAAGCGCTCACTCAGACCGTGGGTGGCCACAACTTCGAGCTCGCCCGTCTCCCTGTTCACGAGAAGGATCGAAGATCCAGTGCCTGACATATCATGAGTTGCACTCTCGCTGATCAAACTGAGGATGCTCTGTATGTCCAAATGGGAGGCGATGGTTCTTCCGATCGAGTTCAGGCTCTTCATCCTCCTGTACCTGAGGGCATTCTTGATGACCACGGCCGATTGAGTGGCCAGAACCTGGATGAAGGATATCTCTTGTGGAGTGAATTCCCGCTCTTCGCCAGAGTAGATTCTCAACACCCCCAGGTTCCTCCTCACACATCGGAGAGGAACACAGAGGACAGATCTGAGGCCCTCTCGTTTCGCCTCTTCCGGATATCGGATCCGGGGATCTTTGGTGACATCCCTGACCTGAACGGTCTCCCCTTTCAGCGCCATCTGGTCCACCGGATTTTCGGCGATCTTCACCGGCCCCTTTTGCAGATATGTCTCGGAGAGCCCGAACGTGGCGGCGATCTCCAGAATGGTGCCTGTTTTATCGAGGAGCCGTATCGAACCGGCCTTGGCCTCCAGGCATTGAGCAGCATTTTTCACCACGCTACTAAGGGCCTCGTCGAAGTCCAGGGTGACAGTGACATTCTCACACGTCTTACAGAGGCGACTGAGAAATGATGCTTCCTTCGCCATATGGGTACTCCTCTAGGCGCGAAGTCACCCACTCTATGTGGGTCGCCTCGCGCTATGCGAAACGAATGGTCGTGGAAGTCCCGGCACGAACAGAGAGTCAACGCAGTTGTGAAAAATGGACTACAGCATAGCCAGGAACTCTTTCCACGGCGTCGCCAGCAAGGTTTCGGTCGTGGCATGACCATATGCTCTGATGATCATGGCGGCCTTTTCCACCTGCTCGGTGTCGTCAGCTTCCACGATATCCACCACGTCGAACCGACCGGTGGTGGCGTAGCTGTCCTTCCAGGTGACCCCAGGACACTCGGTCTTGATCCTGGAGGATACCTCTTCAGCTAGATCCTTGAATTCCCCGGGGGCCCTGAATGCCGCAGGGGAAACCTGGCTGAGGATGATATAGGTTGCCATAGTGCACCTCCCTTGTGAACCACAGAGTGGTTCATGAATGATGCAGTGACTGTTCAAGGTCCACACGCTGCCCTACAACGGCTGGGCATCGGCCAAGCCAGCATTCACTTCATGATGAACCGCGCTGGCTGGGGAAAGGAATCACGGTACAGGCTTTTCTTCCCCTTTCCAGAGGCCTGGGCGAAGGCCGACGTGGCTCTTCAAACCCGTAGCTGAGAGACGGGGCCGGCCGATTCCCACCTCGCGTTGAGCCTGGGCCCCTATGTGGTCGCGTTGAGCCTGAGCCCCTATCCGAGTTCGACTCTAGGCCATCACGGCCTTCCTGTCAAGCGTGTCGTGCTCTGGCGCCTTGACCGGTGTGCGCGAGAGATCTCGGTCATCTGGCCTTTTCGTTTAGTTGCATAACCATAAAAGGTTATACCGATTTCTTCAAGTATGATCTGAGCTCCTCAACCGTGCAGGCCACCCGGCCCAATCTGGCTGAGAGCTCGACAATCTGCGGGCGGCGGAGGCGTGCCTCGCGCAAGATCTCCTCCCGCTCGAGGACGGATCTGGTCGGTCCGTCAAGGAGGATCGATCCCTTCTCCATCACCACCATGCGTTTCGCATAGCGCGACGCGACCCACATAGAGTGGGTGACGACGATGACCGTGTAGCCCTGCCGGTTCAGCCCGGCGACCATGTCCATCATCCGCTCGGTCTCCGTGAAATCGAGCCCTGTTGTCGGCTCATCCAGGATCAGGGCCTCAGGGCGCGAGGCGAGGACCGAGGCGACGGCCACCCGCTGGCGTTCCCCCTTGGTGAGGGAAAACGGATCCTCCTGTTCCCTGCCGGAAAGGCCGACCGCCTCCAGGGCCTCTCCCACTCTGGTGCGGATCTCCGCTTCATCGATGCCGAAGTTGCGCGGGCCGAAGCTCACCTCTTCCTCGATCGTCGACGCGAAGAGCTGGTGGTCAGGGTTCTGAAAGACATATCCCACGACAGCAGCGAGCTCTGATCGGCGCCACTCTTCGGTGCGCCGCCCCTTCACTACGACCCGGCCGCGGGTCGGCGTGAGCAGCCCGTTGAACTGCTGGACGAGCGTGGTCTTTCCCGATCCATTGTGGCCGACGAGTGCGAGGAACTCCCCGGGCATGATGGCGAGGTCGACGCCGCGCAGTGCCTCCTGACCGCCATCGTACCGGTATTCCACGGAGCGCACGTCGATCAGCGGTCCGGCATCACGGCCAGCTCGAGCGTCTGTCTGTGGCCCTACGTCGGGGCCACTTGCCATTTCGCGGCCGCCTGCCGCGCCGCGTTCACAGGCTGCATCGCTCGCGCCGCGGGCACGAGGTGTCGCTTCGTCGTTGGTGGGAGGCGCTCCTTCATTGTCGGCGGAACGAGCCCGTTGCTCGCTGGATGGACGCGCCGCTTCACTGGCGCCCGGACGCGCCGCCTCACCGTTGGAGGATCGTGCCGCTTCATCGCCGAAAGGAGGAGTGCCTTCCGAGGCGGCAGAGACATCCTCAGATGCATCCGGCCCACCCTGCCCGCCCGAGGTTCTGTCTATCTTCCATCCCTCAGACCGGAGAAGATCCACACACTCGTCGACCGTGAGCGGCATCTCTCTGATACCGAGGGACCGACAGAGCTCGGTCACGGGAAGCGGCATGATGCCGTGTTGTCGGAGGAAGTCCGGATCGCCGAGCACATCTCGGGGAGGTCCGTCGAAGACGATTCGTCCCTCCGCCATTATGACGAGGCGATCGGCGTCCACGGCCTCCTCGGTCTCGTGGTCGACGATGACGATCGTCCTCCCCTCTTCACGCTGAGCCCGGACGGAGGCGAGCACCTCGTGTTTCCCGAGGGGATCGAGATCGGTTGTCGGTTCGTCGAGCACTAGAAGGCGCGGCTCCGCGGAGAGGACCGATGCGATGGCCAGGCGCTGTTTCTCCCCACCCGAGAGGTTCGAGGGATGGCGACGCTCGAACCCGGTGAGGCCGGTCTGCTCCAGAGCACGTCGTACCCGCTTCTCGATCTCAGTTCGCTCGGCCCCGAGGTTCTCCGGTGCGAATGCGACTTCGAGCTCGGCACGGCTGGAGAAGAGCTGGGCCTCGAAATCCTGGAAGACGAGGCCGACTGTCTCTGCCGCGTCCGCCACGCGCAGATCGGCGAGCGGCCGTCCGAAGACGGTGACTGAACCGCTGTACTCTCCTTTGTGGAAATGGGGGACAAGGCCATTGAGGGCGAAGCACAGGGTCGATTTGCCGGCCCCGCTCCGTCCCATGATGAAACAGTACTGGCCTTCAGGGATGGTGAAGGTTACGGAGTCGAGGGCGGGCCTGCTCTCGGCACCGTCGGACACCTCATAGGAAAACGTCAGATCGCGCGCTTCAACGGCATCCACATGTGCCTCCAAGTCCCGCGGTGCAGCTCCGGGGCCAAGCGTACGGCAGTGGCGTGGCGACCGCGATTAGCGCTATCGCGGACAATAGCAACGAGCACAACAGTAGCGAGGACAATTGCAGCGAGGACAATAGCATGCCGGGAGGGCCGCACTTCTCAAGACCCGATCGCCGAGGCGCTCTCGTACACCCGAAGAGCCACTCTCCTGCACCCACGGGTGAACCACTGAAGACGAAGCTGGCTGACTTGAAAGAGGCGGGCCACTCTCCTGCACCCACGGGTGAACCACTGAACCCACGGACCAGCCACAGGAGGATCAGCTCTACAGGAGCGCAGCACCGAGAAGAATAATGACGATCGAGGGAAGGAGGCCAACGGCGATGCCCATCTCGCCGACCGCGCCGGTGCCGAACCCCCTGGCAAGAAAGCCCGTCTCATACAGGCCCATCGAGATCATGTTGCCGAGGACGAGGCCGCTCACCGCGCCGAGCCAGAGGAGGGAAACACCCAGCCATGAGAACCGCGACGGAGTCGCTGCTCTCGGCCCCAGGATCTTCCCCCAGGTGATGCCCCATCGTTCCAGACGCGGATAGATGAGCCCCATAAGGATCGGGCCGAGAATGGCGCTAACGATGAAATTGTTGAGGAAGATGATGTTGCCCAGGGCTGCGAACGGTACGAGCCGGAGGGTGTCGAGTCCCCATCCGATCACGACACCGCAGACCATGCTGGCGAGGAGGGCGGCGAGGAGGAATTCGACAAGGCGCCGCGGGGAGCCGACACCGGGCGATTTGCCTGACGAGAGAAGACCCATGCGTCCCCAGACTTTGTACGGGACGTACCCGTACAGGAAGTTCCCGAGGAAGCCGGGGATGCTGCCCGGGCCCAGGGTGCCGAAGAAGTCCCCGATCAGGTTGCCGAACGCCGACCCCCACGCTGCGGCAGGTCCGAATGCCAGCGAGCAGATGATGGGGATGGCGTTTCCCGGGCGGAGTTCAGTGAATCCGGGGATGATCGGGACGACCACCTTGAACGGAATCAAGAGCGCCGCGTACAGCGCGGCGGAGAGCGCGACGAGGACGACCATCCTCGTGTTTTCCCACAGTGTCCAGACCTCTCTCATACG
>LJUI01000019.1 GCA_001303705.1 candidate division TA06 bacterium SM23_40 | reverse complement strand
AAGCCGATGATGATCGCCGATACGATTGCCGCGGCCACGGCTCCGTACATCGGGTGAGACCAACCAAGACCGTGTACGGCCTGGAGGTACAGTCCTGCGCCGATGCCCCCGAGGACGCTGTGAGAGATCGCGCCCGCGATGTAGGAGATGCGGCGGGTAACGATGTACGTCCCCACGATGCCGAAGGCGAAGCTGGCCAGGAGACCCGCGTAAAATGCATAGCGCAGAAACGGGATGTTCGGATCGGTCAGGGCACCGAGGAATTCAGTCATCGGCCTGCTCCTGGTGTTCGACAGAGAGGTCGTGACGTATGAGACGCATCTCTCTTTGGTAGATCTGCCTCACTGCGTCGTCAGTGACGTCACTGGTAGGATGGAACCGGACCTGACGGTTGACACAGAGGACACTCTTTATCCTATCTGAGACGAAACTCAGGTCGTGTGACACCAGCAGAATAGTGTACCGTTTGTTGAGCTGACCGATAATGTCGAGCAACCTGTTTTCTGTGTGGACGTCGACGTTTGAAGTGGGCTCATCGAGAAGGAGGAGGTCAGGTTCGGTTGCCAGCGCCCGCGCTATGAGGACGCGCTGGCGCTCTCCGCTCGACAGGGAAGAAAAGAGCCGGCCACCGAGACCATCCACTTCGAGTTGCTCCATTGCCCCGAGGGCAGCTGCCCTGTCTGATTGCGAGTAGGGCCCGCCGGATTGCCCGCCCAGCCGGCCCATGAGCACGACATCCAGGACAGTGACGGGGAACTGGGGATCGAAACCGGGGTGCTGGGGGGTATAGCCGATACGGTGGCGCACCCGGTTCGGTGGCTGCCCGAAGACGCGCACCTCACCCCTGTCAGGTTGCAGGAGTGCCAATATGAGCTTGAGCAGAGTCGTCTTGCCACCACCGTTAGGGCCCACGATGTAGGTCAACGCCAGCGGTTCCACGGCGAAGGTGACATTAGTGAGAACAGGAGAGGCTCCATAGAAGAAGCTCACATCTCTGAACTGGACGACCGGCATTTCTGTACTCATGTTCTGTCCCGTAGGTGAACTGGCGGAAAATCCTCTCGCACGAGATCCCCACCCTACTCTGTGAGTGCAATCTCGAGCTTCGCGGCCATCTCGATCAGGTTGCGCAAGACGTCTTTTTCCAGTGGGTCTATAGGGATGACAGCGCCGCCGATTGCATCGGCAACTGCCTGGGCTGCCTTCCTATCGAACTGCGGCTGGACGAAAATGATTCTCACCTTCTCGGCCTTCGCTCTCCCGATCAGCCCATTCAGCTGTTTGGGCGTCGGACTCTTGCCCTCCGTCTCGATCGCTACCTGCTTCAGGCCGTAGGCATCTCCGAAGTATCCAAACGCCGGATGAAAGACATAGAAAGAACTGCCTTCGTACGGCTCGAGAATCTGCCTGATCCTGACATCTGTCGAGTCGATCTCCACTAGAACAGCATCGAGATTGGCTGCGTAGTCCTGGGCGTTATCAGGATCGGCCAGTCTCAACGCATTCGCTACGTTCTTCGCGATCGTTCTGAGGAACGGCGGAGACATCCAGATGTGTGGATCGGGTGCTGAAGAGTCATGTTCATGGTCGTGAGTTGCCATGATGCGCTTCTCGATCCCGTCGTCGGCCTGCGCAACGGTGAGGTGCGGCAGTTCGGTCCGTATCTTCTCCACCAACGTCTTCTCGAACGGCATTCCGATCGTGAAGAAGAGCGCCGAACTGCTGAGGGCGGTCATCTGCCTGGGGGTCAGCTCGAAGGTGTGCGGGCTCTGTCCCGGTTGAACCAGAACGCTCACCGAGACATGTTCTCCACCGATCCGTTCGACGAAATAGGCCTGGGGCATTAGGGTGACGAAGACGCCCAGGGGGCGTTGGCCGACGGGGCTTGCCCGGTCCGGAGCCCGGCACGTGAGCGATGCCGTCACCAGCGCGAGGAGGATGAGGGCCGGCGCATTTTTCATGGGCAAAGCGCTCGCTCTTATGTATACTCGACGTACGGATTCTGCGTACCGCTCAGTGCGTCGACTCATCTTTTGCCGCCAGGCAGACGAGGTGGATCGCATGGCAGTCAGTGCATTCGGCAAGAGAGTGGTCCGTGCTGAATGCTTCCCAATGGACACGCTGCTTCGGAGTGAGTACCCCCGCCCCTTTGCACAACGGGCAGACGCCGTCGAGCGCCGCAAGGATCGCTCTCCGTATGAATTCCGATCGGTTTTGCATGCCCTGCATTGCCTCCGACAGGGATTCGTCAACCTTGAAAGTGATCACTTCCCGCTTCTTCTGGATGGGCATTGATATCCTCCGCGCCTGAAGGTTCAATCATTGGTAACACAACGTAATACCGATGTCAAGCCTTTCTGTTGTGGTATCCCTGGGGGCGAAATCGAGAGAGCGCTGATCATCCGGCTCCCGGAGTCAGATAATGGCAGGTAGACGACAACTGAAGAGATATCGGGAGAAACGGGACTTCCGCCGCTCGCCGGAGCCGTCAGGAGGCGGGAGGGAACCGTCGGGTCAGCCGATATTTGTAATCCAGAAACACGCGGCCAGGACGCTCCACTATGATTTCCGGCTGGAGGTCGGCGGCGTGCTCAAGTCGTGGGCCGTACCCAAGGGACCTTCGACCGATCCTCGTCAGAGGCGGCTGGCTGTTCCGACCGAAGATCACCCGATCGAGTATGCCGAGTTCGAAGGCGTCATCCCGGACGGAGAATATGGCGCAGGAACCGTGCTTGTCTGGGATGCAGGAACGTATCGGAATCTGAGAGCGGAGAAGGAAGGCGACGGAGCCTCCATGGAGCAGGCCATTGAGCAGGGCATGGTTGAGATCTGGCTCGACGGGAAGAAACTGAGAGGCGGGTACGCCCTGGTCCGCACGGGAGGGGGAGATGACAGGCGCTGGTTGCTGGTGAAGATGAAGGATGAATGGGCAGACGCTCGCAGGAGGCCGACCAGTACCGAGCCGGAATCCGTGCTCACCGGGCGGACGCTGGAGCAGATAGCTCGCGAAGAGGTGGCGGGTAGCAGCGAAGATCCATAAGGCGCTGTCTGCTCTGAGTCCAAGCGAGGAGGCGTCGAACTGGCGATCGCCGGATCGGCTTGTCATGCGGCAGCGCCATGGCGAGACCTCGCGGCAGGCGGCCACAATCGGGAGGATCTCGGGCATCAGCAGCCGGATCTAGTTCAGGCAGAGCGGAGCCCTCGGTTGGCCTGTTCGCGCCGCTCGAGGGAGAGCTTCCTGAGATAGTTGCCGCTCAGGACTGCCGGTTCACAGGCGTGGACGGTGGTGAGCGGCGGACCGCCAGCGCGGCTGGTTTTCGGGTTTTTATTGACAAGAGACATTACGTTGTGGTATGATAGGCTAACATGTGAGCCGTTCGGCCTCACTTCTCTCCGCATACAGGATGTCCGAGGGGGGTGTGTGGTGTGTCGTGGGGAGCGGGTGAGGCCTGAATCCTGAATGGGGGCTCTTGGGGCGGTGTGAGTGGTAGAGTCAACATGCAATGGCGTGTTGCAGGTGGCGATCCTCGCAGGTTCCTGCTATGTGATTGCCTCTCTGGAAATCCTCTGCAACCTTCTCACTAGTACCGACTCGTTTCGAGAGAACCCGGAGGGTTGCTGAGTTCGAGGGAGCTCTGGGAGCGGAGAGCCACCTCTTGGATGGTGCCGGTCGACGTTGCCGGCCCGCCCGGAAGGAGACCGCAGTGAACCGGCCTCCGCAGGCCGCTCCTAGGAGCGGCCGGATGTGAACGTCGTTGGGAAGAGATGTGTGGAAAAAGGAGGAAGGCGTTATGGGGATGCTGAGGAGTTTCGTGTATGTGATCTTCGTGCTGTCGCTGGCGATAGGCGCATCGGCGACGGTTATTCATGTGCCGGATGAGTACGCTACCATCCAGTCAGGGATAGATGCGGCGGCAGAGGGCGATACAGTTCTCGTGGCGGACGGCACGTACACCGGCCTCGGGAACTACAACATCGACTTCGGGGGCAAGGCCGTTGTAGTCATGTCAAAGAACGGGCCGAGGGCGACGATCATCGACTGTGGAGGAGACCAACGCGATGCACAGCGGGGATTCTACTTCCACAGCGGGGAGGGCCCGAACTCGGTCGTGCAGGGATTCACGATACGAAATGGTAACGCCTACGGACCCTGGCCGGAGTCGTGTGGTGGTGGGGTCTTCTGTGATGGGTCGTCCCCGACCTTTATCGGGAACGTTCTCATCGACAACGTTGCCGGCGGTGCCGGGGGCGGTATCTGCCTTCACAACTCTACTGCGACTATCGTGGGGAATGCGATCGTGGGCAATTCGACACCATACGATGGTGGTGGAGTGTTCTGCGAAGGGTCTTCGCCGGTCATGGATCGTAACACGATTGCGGGGAACACGGCGGATAAGGGCGGCGGGATCTTCTGCAATGTATCGTTTTCGGTCATAGTCATCAACTCCATTCTCTGGGGCGATGAGGCCAACGCGGGCCCCGAAGTGTATCTGACCGGGGGGAGCACGCTCGATATCACTTACTCCGATATCGAGGGCGGCAGGCCTGGCGAGGGGAACATAGAAGAGGACCCGATGTTTGTGCTGGCCGAGAAGCGCGACTTCCGCCTCTTCTGGGAGTCGCCCTGCATAGACGCCGGGCACCCGGATTCGCTCGACCCGGACGGGACTCGCTGCGACATGGGGGCCCATTTCTTCAATCAAGATGACTATCTCACGATCTACCTGACGGCCGATACTACCGTCGTCACACCGGGCGGGCAGCTGGGTGTGACGTACACGCTGATCAACCGATGGACACAGGCTGAGCCGTTCTGGCTGCTCACCGAGGCACTGTTGCCGCCAGGAGGAGTTCTGGAGCTTGTGAGCCCGACTCAATATACGCTGCAAGCGCAGCAGACGTGGCAGCAGCATATCTATCACAACGTGCCGTCGAACGCGTGGCCTGGCCTGTACGGCTATCGCTCGAAGATCGGGGTGCCGCCGGCGACCCGGTATGATAAGGACCAGTTCTGGGTCACGGTGGTGGGCCCATAGACAGCCGGGCAAAATCCAGGCATCTCTGTGCGGGGTACCCGTCCGATCCTCCGGCTAGCGAACAGAGGGGGACGTACGGGAGACGTACACGAGACTGATATCGAGGAACTGATAGAGTGATATGGTATGAGCGCCTCATGCGAGGCGCTCATCTCTTTTTGGAGGCCGGGTGCGGCGCAGGGCAAGAATATGCACTCCGGTCCGGGACCGGCGGAGTCAAGGTGTGGAGCGCGGGCGAGTTCTCGGCGTCCCTTCCAGTGGTATAGGACGATAGTTCATGCGGGCCGCAGTGCAACCCGTGTTGCGCCTGCTAATGGGAGGACTCCGCTTCAGTGGGCGAGACCTCTATCTCGATTCGATCCACTCCTCTGATGATTGTGAGAGCCACTGAGGCGCCGATGGGCCACTCCGATAGGAGCCGGTGGAGGTCATCAACGCTTGCCACCGTCTTGCCGTCCATGGCGACGATGATGTCTCCCTCTCGTACGCCCGCCCGATCGGCCGGGTCCCCCTGATTTGCCGAGAGCACCTCGACCCCGCGTTCCTGAGGGAGGTGGTAGAACCGGACCAGCCGGCGATCGAGGGGACGTTGCCGAGCAGCGATCCCGAGGAAACCGCGTCGCACCCGGCCGTGGGCCAGGAGCTGAGAGGCTACCCACTTGACGGTGTCGGAGGGGATGGAGAAACCGATTCCCTGGGCCATCATGATGATGGCCGTATTGATCCCGACGACCCGTCCTCTCGAATCGACGAGGGGACCGCCGGAATTCCCGGGGTTGAGGGGAGCGGTATGTTGGATGATGTTTTCGATCAGGCGTCCGTCGAGACTTCGCAGAGCCCGGCCAAGTGCACTCACGACACCGGCCGAGACAGTCGACTGGAAGCCAAACGGGTTGCCGATGGCAATCACCAGTTGGCCTGGAGTCAACAGGGAGGAGTCGCCCAGCGTGGCGCACGGCAGGCCCGAGGCATTGGCGCGGATGACCGCCAGATCGGTAGCAGGATCTGCACCGACGCGGGTCACAGTCAGGCTCGTGCCATCGGCGAGGGTCGCCGTCAGCCGTTTTGCCTTGTTTACTACGTGGCTGTTCGTGATGATATACCCATCAGGCGCGATGATGACCCCTGAGCCGGCCCCGGCTTGCTCTGGGCCATCTCCTCGCGACTTTCTCCCGACTGAGATGCTGACAACAGCCGGTCCCACTGTTCCAACGACTGCAATGACTGCACGTGAATAGGCGTCGAGAAGTTCGGCATGGGACGTGTCCGAGGGGATGACCTCACACCGTCTATCATCAACTTCACGATATTCTGCTCCGTCGAGCAGTCTAAGTGCACGCTGTACATCTTGCTCCATTGCCATAACCCCGTCTCTTTGCATTCTCGCATAGACTGGCTCCCTCCCCATACTGGCATTCGCGCTCACTACCTGCACACACGCAGGACGGACATACACCCAGGACGGACATACACGCAGGATCCCCGCACACGCAGGATCCGCACACACATAGCATCCGCAGATGCGCAGGATCCGCAAACACATAGCATCCGCCGACGCGCACAAACATAGGACGCGCACGCACGTAGAACCTGCACTTATGTCGGGCCTGGGCGCACGTCGGACCTGGGCACGCACAAGACCTGGGCACGCACAAGACCCGGGCAGCTGCGGTGTCGGCCCCCGTGCGTTGCTCGGTCTGCCCGCCCCGGGGTGCTGCGCCAACAATATATCGGTGGGGAGGGCAGGCTGGCAAATCGATTCTCGGCTGCGGTGATCGAGAGGTTGGTCCGGAGCGATTAACTGTCGATAGGTCGGGCTTCTAAGCGGATTGGGGGAGGCGAGCCCTGGATACCCTGTTGCGATCGGTCCTGCTCAAAGTCCTGCCGCTGCAGAGGATACACCGTTTCTTTCGCATAGTAGAATCCTTCAGTGCGTTCAACGTGCTAATCTCCGAAGTCTATTATGCAACTTTCCAGCATTCAATATGTTGTGACAGGACATGCCGGAAATTCGCACCGGATTTTGCGCACGGTCTTGGAAAAATCTCGACAAAAGTCCTTGACATCGTGGGCTTCGCCGTGTATATTGATAATAGTAACGATTGTTGTTACCATTATGGGAGATAAGAGATTGATGAACAAAGACTTACACATGGTACGAGAAGACCTACGGATGACGATGCAGCGGCGGGCCATCTTGGAAGAACTGCGGCGGGTAGATTCACACCCCACAGCGGATGAGGTGTATGAGATGGTCCGGCAGCGGCTGCCCCATATCAGTCTGGGCACTGTGTACCGCAACCTCGAGCTCCTGTCCCGGCACGGCATGATCCAGAAGCTGGAGGGGGGCGGTCAACGGCGGTTTGACGGGTTCCTTGAGAACCACTACCATGTGCGCTGCCTCCGGTGCGGGCGCGTGGATGATGTGGAGATTGAGCCGATCGCGGCGGTGGATGATGTTCTTCAGGGGTTGACGGAGTACGAGGTGGTAGGGTATAAGTTGGAATTCGTTGGCTTGTGTCCACAGTGCAGACAGAAAGGGCAACATGCTCACCGCGGCTTGGACGCCACGGAAGCCGCGGAGGAACAGAAATCTCACGAACTGACCCGTGACACGGGCACAGAGGAGGAACGATGATGCAGCTGAAGGGGTCGAAGACGGAGAAGAATCTCTTAACGGCGTTCGCCGGTGAGTCGCAGGCGAGGAATCGCTATACCTATTTCGCGAGCCAGGCAAAGAAAGACGGATACGTCCAGATCGCGCAGATCTTCGAAGAGACGGCCAACCAGGAAAAGGAACACGCCAAGCGGCTGTTCAAGGAGCTCAAAGGCGGCGAGGTCGAGGTTCGGGCCGCGTTCCCCGCGGGAATCATAGGGACGACTGCGGAAAACCTCAAGGGAGCGGCCGGCGGAGAGCACTACGAGTGGGCAGAGATGTATCCGGAGTTTGCCAAGGTGGCGGAGGCGGAAGGCTTCGACGAGATCGCCGCCATCTTCACCTCGATCGCCGTGGCCGAGAAACAGCACGAGAGGCGCTATCTGGGTCTTCTTGCCAACGTGGAGGCCTGTAAGATCTTCAAGAAGGACAAGCCGGTGGTGTGGCGGTGTATCAACTGCGGGTATCTGCACGAGGGCCCGGAGGCTCCCAATGAATGTCCCGCCTGCGCACACCCTCAGGCGTACTACGAGTTGCTCTGTGAGAACTGGTAGAGAGGTGCAAACAGGGCCAGAGAGTAGCACCTACGATGGTAGAATCACATCCGCAGAGAGGATGGAGGCGTGAACGAGAGAACTGGACTCATAACGATGAAAGGGAAGCCCGTGACCCTGGTAGGCGATGAGGTCAAGGTCGGCGACCGTGCTCCTGAGTTCGAGGTGATCGCGAACGACATGGCTCCGGTCAAGGGGTCTTCCTATCGCGGGAAAGTCTGTGTCATATCTTCGGTAGCGTCTCTGGACACGGCCGTCTGTGATATGGAGACGAGGCGGTTCAATGAAGAGGCCGCCCGTCTGGGATCGGATGTTGTGATTCTCACCATCAGCATGGACCTCCCGTTTGCCCAGAAACGCTGGTGCGGCGCCGCAGGGGTAACAAGAGTTGTGACGCTGTCAGATTACCGTGATGCCTCATTCGGCACTGCATTCGGCGTTCTGATCAAGGATCTCAGATTGCTGGGGCGTGCGATTTTCGTGGTCGATCGGGAGGGCACCATTCGCTACATCCAGTTCGTGCCGGAGGTGACGAACGAGCCGGACTACGAGGCAGTACTGAATGCAGTGAGGGAGTTGACCTGATGGGCGGAGGATGCTGACCCTCCCGCCTGTTGTCGGTCGAGTGACGTTCTACTCGTCTCAGAAGGAGGAGGAAAGTGACAGAGAGGCTCCAGATCTACAAGTGCGAAATCTGCGGGAACATCGTCGAAGTTCTCCATGAAGGACAGGGCGAGCTGGTCTGCTGCGACCAGCCGATGGTTCTGTTCAAGGAAAACACGACCGACGCCGCAAAGGAGAAGCATGTTCCGGTGATCGAGAAGACCGCCAGCGGCGTTATGGTGAAGGTGGGGAGCGTTGCCCATCCGATGGAGGAGAAACACTACATCGAGTGGATCCAGCTGATAGCCGACAGAAACGCATATCGGCATTTCCTGAAGCCCGGAGACGCGCCCGAAGCAACGTTTGCCATCAAAGCGGATAAGGTGACTGCAAGAGAGTACTGTAACGTCCACGGTCTATGGAAAGGATAGATGTCATGGTGAGCAAAAAGATGCAGGAGGCACTCAACAAGCAGCTCAACGCGGAGCTTTACTCCTCGTACCTCTATCTGTCGATGTCAGCCTACTTCCAGTCTGTCAATCTGGCTGGCTTCGCTAACTGGATGCGTGTGCAGGCACAGGAGGAGCTCGTCCATGCAATGAAGTTCTACGACTACGTGAATGAGAGCGGGGGACGAGTCACCCTCGGGCCGGTAGAGGGGCCGCAGGCGGAATGGAAGTCACCACTGGACGCGTTCGAGCACACGTACCGGCATGAGCAGACCGTGACCGGCTTGATCAACCACCTGGTCGACCTCGCAATAGAGCAAAAGGATCACGCCACGAACAACTTCCTCCAGTGGTTCGTCTCCGAGCAGGTGGAGGAGGAGGCGTCGGCTAACGACATAGTCCAGAAGCTGAAGCTTGTCGGTGATGCCGGTGGCGGTATGTTCATGGTCGATCAGGAGCTGGGCCAGCGAGTCTTCACTATGCCTGCTGCCCCCGCTGAGTAGGGTGACCAGCGACACGTTCTGAGCGCGCTGCGCAGGGGGCGCAGTCTGCTTCCGTATCATGGCCGCCGTCTCGCTCGATCCTGGCATCGCCCGGGGATAGGGCGGTGCGGCGGCAGTCTTCGCTCCCGCGCTCCCGCGCGGAGATCAGGTAACAGCCGGCAGATATCAGGGGAGTGGCGATGTGTGCCGGCAGGGGGGTGCGGGCGTGTTCCGGAAGGGAGTCACGAGGCCGCGGAGATAGACGCGGCGGGGCCCGCCAGGGCGGGGAATCGGGATATGCTCGATCGATATTGACAGAGGACTGAGGGAGCGTATAGAGTTGGCAGCATCTGCTGATATCAAACGACAGAAGGGAGATCATGGTGGAACGATTTGAGTACGAGATCACCGTACATCCAGCGGAGACATTCCGCAAAGTGGTCTACTTCTGTTCCGAGACCGGCGAATGCTCCGCAGATCAAGTGCCCGGCGATGAACTGCAAGTGCTCGGTGATCTGCTGAACGACCGCGGAAGGGTGGGGTGGGAGCTGGTCCAGATGGCCTTCGGCAAAGACAGTATCATGGTCTTCTGGAAGCGCAGGCTCATAGGAAATGACGCATAGCTGATCGGCAGAGATGGGTCTGCGGGGGAGCAGGACAGGGTACACTTCACATATATCGTGTAACAGGAAAGGAGACGGGGCGATGAGGACCATCAAGGTGAAGGGGATGACGTGCGAGCATTGCGTCATGGCTGTGAAGAAAGCTCTCAGCGAGGTCGAGGGTATCGAGAACGTGAACGTCGATCTGGCCAGAGGAGAGGCAACGTTCGAGGAACTGAAGCCCGTGCAAATGGAGACAATCAGGGAGCGCATAGTAGGGGCAGGATATGAGATCGGCTAGCCTCGGTCGATTCTGATGGAGCCAGGGATCGATCATGGCGATTCTGAGCACGAGGGAGTCGGGAGTTATGGTCCGGTGAACATGGCATATTCCCACCCTATCTGGCTGTAGATAACACAGGGAGAGAGACCATGAGTGTTGATTTCAATGCTGACGAGATCTTCGAGATGGCGGAACAGATCGAACGGAACGGAGCGAAGTTCTATCGCCGCGCGGCGGAGGGTGCAGGCGATGCAGGGGGACGTAAGATATTGCTCGACCTCGCAGCGATGGAGGACCAGCATGAGAAGATCTTCGCTTCGATGAGGGCGCAACTATCAGAGGATGAGCGTGCTTCTACCATATGGGATCCGGAAGGTCAGGTTCCCCTGTACCTTCGGGCGATCGCGGACAAGCGAATCTTCGATGTGGACGCCGATCCGACTGACCTCCTGTCCGGGAAAGAGGCGATGGATGATGTTCTGAGGATCGCCATCGAGCTCGAGAAGGACTCTGTCATCTTCTATCAGGGGATGAGGGAGGTCGTTCCCCAGAGACTGGGAGGAGAGTGGGTCGAAGAGATCATCAGGGAAGAGATGCGCCATATCGGAATCCTGAGCATGCACCTATCGTCTCCGAAACACTAGCTGTCGGCGGAGGTTCGTGGCATGAACGAGCAGTTCAAGGCCGTCCGCGTGAGCGAACATGTGTACTGGGTAGGTGCGGTCGACTGGGCCGTGCGCGACTTCCACGGCTACTCCACAGACCGGGGATCGAGCTACAATGCCTACCTCGTTATGGCAGATGCCGTCACGCTTATCGATACGGTCAAGGCACCGTTCAAGAATGAGTTGCTCTCCCGCATCGCGTCCGTGATAGATCCTCGCGACATCAGGTACATCGTCTCAAACCACTCTGAGATGGATCACTCGGGATGCCTGGCCGATATATGGGACATCGTCAGGCCTGAGAAGGTATTCGCCTCGGTCATGGGCGCGAAGGCGCTTCTGGAGCATTTTCATCTGGATCGGGAGATCGTCCCGGTAAAGGATGGCGAGAGCCTCAGCCTCGGGAATGTGGAGCTGAGATTCATCGAGACCAGGATGCTCCACTGGCCGGACAGCATGTTCACCTACCTGGGGGAAGATCAGCTCCTCTTTTCGCAGGATGCCTTTGGCATGCACCTCGCATCGGGCGAGCGGTTCGCGGACGAGATCGACGACGGAGTACTAGAGTACGAAGCGGCGAAGTACTACGCCAACATCCTGCTGCCTTATTCCCCCCTTGTCGCCAAACTGCTTGCTAGGGTAGATAGCCTCGGCTTGACAATTGAGACGATTGGGCCAGATCATGGGCCGATCTGGCGGAAGGACGTGCAGAGGATCGTTGACTGGTACGCGAGATGGTGTGTTCAGAAGCCGACGCTGAAGGCTCTGGTCGTCTACGACACGATGTGGCAGAGCACAGCAGCGATGGCACGGGCGATCGGGGAGGGACTTGTGGAGAGTGGGGCGAGCGCCAGGCTGATGCCGCTCGCATCCACCCATCGGAGCCAGGTAGCGACTGAGATACTCGATGCCGGCGCCCTGATCGTGGGCACTCCAACGCTCAACAACAACATCTTCCCCACGGTGGCCGATGTGCTTACATACCTCAAGGGCCTGAGGCCGCGGAACCTGATCGGGGCTGCGTTCGGTTCGTACGGCTGGAGCGGTGACGGTGTGGCGCAGGTGAGGGACGCACTCAACCAGATGAAGATCGAGCCGATCGGTGAGGACATCAAAATCAAGTACGTGCCGGATGATGAGACACTGGCCCGATGCCGTTCCCTGGGGAAGCTCGTCGCTGAGCGGCTAGAGGAGATCTGTGCCCATGAATGATGAAGGGATCATCGAATGCCTGTGCGACTTGAGTTATGGGCTCTATGTTGTCACCTCTCGCCTCGACGACAAACTCAACGGTCAGATAGCCAACACGGTCATCCAGGTAACCGCCGAGCCGCCGCGGATTGCTGTCAGCATCAGCAAAGATAACCTCACACATGAATATATCTCCCGGAGTGGCGTATTCGGGGTCTCCATTCTCGAAGAGTCCACGCCGATGAAGTTCGTAGGGCTGTTTGGATTCAAGTCGGGGAGGGATGTGGATAAGTTATCCCAGACTGTGTACCAGACAGGTGAGACCGGGTGTCCTCTCGTAACCGAGAACGTGCTGTCAGTGATGGATGCACGTGTCATCGACCAGACTGACGTAGGAACCCACACGATATTCGTGGGAGAAGTAGTCAGCGGGGAAATCTTGAAGAAAGGCAGACCGCTCACATACGCGTACTATCATGAGACAAAGAAGGGGAAGACTGCGAAGAACGCCCCGACATACAGGACACCCGCGCCGACGTCTGCTGTGCAAACGTCAGCTCCCGAAAGGAGGCCAGGGACAATGGTGAAGTATGAGTGCGACGTATGCGGTTATGTGTACGACCCAGGGGAAGGGGATCCGGAGAACGGCGTCTCCCCGGGGACTCCATTCGAAGAAGTCCCGGACGACTGGGTCTGTCCCGTCTGCGGAGCATCCAAAGATCAGTTCTCGCCCCAGAGCTAGTCCATTGTGTCTGACCATCCCGGCTTTGGGTCCTACGAGCCAGGAGATCTGAGAGCGATGTGCGGGGCTGGCTGCCGATGTCGTATATGCGAAGAACGGTAGATGCGAGCTTACTGATGGAAATGAAGCACCGGGATGCAGAGGAGTGTCGGCAGTCCGGGGAGATGCACTGTGCCCAGGCTGCAGTGTGGGCTCTCAGGGGTCAGGTGCCGGGCAGTCTGCCGTAGTCCGTTGTCGGTGCAGTGGTGGTCGGTGCAGTGGTAGGAGACGACACCAGAAGTCTCGTTCGTGACAGATGTCGAGGCCGAGATTTGGAAATGGTCAGTGGCCGAGAGAACTACCAGGACCTGCCAGCATTAGAGCCGAGCGATGCTCAGAGAGGACGTTCAACACCTGAATAGGGGGATTGAGGTCGACGGGACTACCCTCTATGCAAAAGAGATCACGGCCGGGAGGTTCAGTGAAGAGGCCAATCTGGTTGTGTACGGAAAGAAAGCCGCACACGAAGATCGGCTTCTGCACGTCAAAGTCTACTACGGCAGGGAGCCGTACTATCGGCCGTGGGTAGAGATTTCCGGTATTCGTCCACAGATAGATCTGGGGACAAGAATCGAATATTTCGGTTCGATCTTTGAGGACAGGCTGTTGGAGTTGTTTTCGAGGGATCTCGGTCCGGGAGGGAAGATCTACGTCGAGTATCAGGCCGACAGAGAGACCTTGTACGGCCTGCGGTACGGGGTTCCCCCTGCTATAACTCGTCTTGGCTCCAAGCTGTTTGAACTTGGATTCACATGGTTCAAGGACTGGTACTTCCCGGAAGGGGGAAGCGAGGGGGGGATGAAGCTTCAGGGAGAGAAGCCGCTCGATGAGACGAGACGGGAGCGCCACGTGCGTGGTATTCGGGATGAGGTGACAGCATATCTTGAGAAAGTAGGGGATGCATCGGGAGATTCGGGTGACGAATATGAGAGATGGCTGGCGAGAGCGGCAGAGAGGAGTAGATCCGTTTTGGAGAAGATAGATGGGGTGGTGAAGACGGGCGCGAGCTTGGGATAGACGGAACGGGAGGTGAAATGTATGGACGTACAGCAAGCGATACGGGAACGGAGGGCGTACCGCTCCCTGGAGTACGTGGAGATCGACGAGGAGCGCGTGCGAGACCTGGCGGGGAACGCCCAACTGGCGCCCTCCTGCTTCAATAATCAGCCCTGGAGGTTTGTCTTCGCATATGAGGAGGCGGTGCTGAGACAACTTCGCACTGCCCTGTCGAAAGGCAATGAATGGGCGTATCAGGCGTCGCTCATCATAGCGGTGCACACCCGGAGAGATCTGGACTGCGACCTGAAAGGCCGAGTGTACTATCTGTTCGATACAGGTATGGCTACAGCGTTCATCATCCTCCGGGCCACTGAGCTGGGGCTTGTGGCGCATCCCATCGCCGGATTCGATGAGGCCAAGGCCAAGGAGATTCTCGGGATACCAGAGGAGATGAGGCTCATCACGCTCGTCATAGTGGGCAAGCATGCGGAGGAGATAAGCCCCGTGCTCTCTGACAAGCAGATCGAGTGGGAGAAGAACAGGCCGGAGCGCATGCCGATCGAGCAGTTTGCTCACATGAACAGGCACAGGGAGGCATAGTACATGAAGGCGACGCATGTTAAGGGTAAGGACAGAGGGCACATCTTCCTCTTTGCTCTGAGCACCTGTGGATGGTGCAGGAAGACGAAACGCCTGCTACAGAACCTGGGCGTGGCGTACGAATACATCGATGTTGACCTCCTGAAGGGCAAGGAGAAGACGGAAGCGGAGAAGGAGATGAGGCGGTGGAGCCCCAGGACCTCGTTCCCCACATTGGTGATCAATGACGAGAAGAGCGTTGTCGGGTTCGATGAAGCGCGGATTCGGGAGGCGATCGGCATATGAAGAAAATCGATGTCGAGCAGAAAGAGATCCAGGCCCTCTATGGGAGACTGGACAAGGAGGCGGAGGCCTCCGGGTATCATCTCAATCCGGATGAGGAGTTCGCCAAGGATCTGGTCAGGAGCTTGCTCATCAATGAGAAGAGGTACGGGTATTGGGCGTGTCCCTGCAGGTTGGCTTCCGGGGTGAAAGACGATGATCTCGATATCATATGTCCGTGTGATTACCGGGATGCGGACCTGACCGAGCATGGTTCATGCTACTGCGCCCTCTATGTCTCACAGGATGTCCTCGAAGGGAAGAAAGCTGTCGGTTCGATACCGGAGCGGCGACCGTCAGCGGAGGAGCGGCAGAAGCGAGAAGGGGGCGCGCCGTCCGTGGCCGTCTCATCTCTCTCCCTGCCCGTGTGGCGATGCCGCGTCTGCGGGTACCTCTGCGCGCGTGATGGCCCCCCCGAGATCTGTCCAGTATGCAAGGCGAAGAAGGAGCGGTTCGAGCGGTTCCTCTAGGGGCGCGACCTCAGTCCCCCAGGCGGCCCGGCCTCAGTCGTGACCTCCTTGCGGGGCCTGGGAACGCGCCCTCGTATTCACATAGGTGCCTGCCACGGCGGCGGCGCACCCGATAAGCCCCACGGGCCAGAATCCCCAGTGATCGACTGCCAGACCGAGCGTCGGGGCGATGATCATAGTCGCCAGCGTCTTCGCCTGCGATTCTATCGACAGAACCGTCGCCATCGATTCCTCTTCGGCGTGGTAACTGAAGCGGCTGATGAGTATGGGGCGCCAGAAGTTCTGCGAGACGTACAGACCGACATAGATCAGCAATGCAGCGCCGATCGCGTCCCGCCAGAGTGCGGCTGCCATGAACGCGTAGGCGAGGAGCGCAACGATCCAGATGACCCGGTTGGCCTGAAGCTCGCCCCCGGTCCGTTCCGCAAGGAGGTATGAGCGGCGGGAGGCGGCGCTCTCGAAGAGGTGGAGTGTGAAGAAGACGATGCCGACGAGGATCGCCGTTCTCCTGTCAGCCGACAGGGCGAGGAGGAGCGGGAGCGCCAGGGCGGTCTGCTTGAGGATCGGCTGAATGTAGTCCTTCGTCGCCTTGAATGTGCCCTCGAAGAGCATCGACTCAAGGATGAGTCCGCGAAGGACTGGTCTCCGTGCCGTGTCCCGTACAGCACGCCAGAGTAGACGGGCTACCCGCGGTACGGATGGTGACTCCGGCGACCTGCAATCGAGGCTCCGCGGATACCCGAGGAAGTTGATGATATTGAGAAGGTAGGGGGGGATCGAGAGCCAGAAGACGTACTGGTAGTTACCGCTGATGAAGACGAGCGCAGCGGCGATGATAACAGATGCCGCGGATCCGATCTTCGACCACGAACGCGTGAATCCATAGACTCTCGTTCTCTCTTCGGATCGGCCTTCCTGGCTGAGCCAGTCGAAGATCATCGCCTTATGGGTGCCCGTGCGGAAGGCTTCCCCCAGAGCGAAGAGCAGCATGGCGGGGAAGAGCAACCACCAGCCCGTGGCGAGCGCGAAGACACTGAATGACATGATGTAGGCGGAGAATGAGATGATCATTGATCGCCGCCGTCCGCACACGTCCGCGACCGCCCCGCTCGGCACCTCGAAGAGATTGATGCACACTTCGCGGAAGGCGATGAGTATGCCGATCTGGAAGAAGCTCAGTCCCTTCGCTCTGAATGCGAGGATGAGGAATGGTTCGAAGTATCGCTGGTTCTTGAGGAATCCGTACAGAGAGAACCTGAAGAGCATAGCACCCTCGGATCTGATGTCCTCTCATGTCAGGATGAGGGCAGGTCGGGCGACGTTGCGAGACTGAGTGCCTGTCCCTCTCTTCTCAGGGTGGGCGGTCCTGGTGAACGGGTGACACCTCCCCGTTGAAGGAGTGATGGGCTCCTGTTGAAGGGCCGCACGCTCCTGTTGAAGGGCCGCACGCCTCCGTTGAAGGGCCGTACGCTTCCGTTGAAGGGCCGCACGCTCGTGTTGAACGGGGCCACACGCTTCTGTTGAAAGGGCCGCACGCTTCTGTTGAAGGGGTCATACGCTCCTGTTGGAGGGGCTACACGCTCCCGTTGAAAGGGCCACCTGCTCCCGTTTCGTCGAACTCGGCGGTCGGAATTAGATCGATCATACACGCACTACTCGAGGATCGTCAATGAGAGATATGCCGGGGGAGGCGTGCGGGCGCTTGATCGCCGTACCACGCAGGATCACTGTGATAGACAGATTCCCTATGGCAGACAGGACTTCCGGGTCAGACAGGACTTCCGGGTCAGACAGAGACCCCGCGGCGGACAGGAGCCGCGGGGCAGATAGAGACCCCACGGCAGACAAGATTCTTACCTCAGACAGGATCCGAGGGGCAGACAGAGACCCTACGGCAGACAGGATCCCCGCGGCAGATAGAATCCACGTGGCAGAGAGGATCCCCACGGCACACAGAATCTAGAAGGCAGAGAGAGGAGGTGGAGAGCGGTGACGCCTCGAGGTTCCCGGGGGAAGCCGTATGTGGGCACGTCAGGGTGGTCCTACGATCACTGGCGCGGCCCTTTCTACGCCCCTGATGTGGCGAAGAAGGATTGGTTCGCGTTCTTCGCGAAGACATTCTCGACGGTAGAGCTGAACGCGACCTTCTATCGGCTGTTTCCCGAGAAGACATTCGACTCCTGGGCGGCGAAAGCTCCCGAGGACTTCATCTACGCGGTCAAGATGTGGCGGATGGTCACGCACCGCAAGCGGCTGGTGAACGTGGAGCAAGACGTCGCGTCATTTCTTGTCCGAGCCCGGCGGCTCGATGAGCATCTCGGGCCGATCCTCATCCAGCTCCCTCCTGGAGTGCATCGGGACGATGCCCTGTTGGGTGACTTCTTGGCGCTCATCGGGGAGACGTGTCGTGATATCGGCGCCGAGGGGATGCGCTTCACTCTCGAGTTCCGACACGCCACATGGTTCGACGACAAGGTCTACTCACGCCTCGAAGAGGCTGGCGTCGCCCTCTGCCTTCCTGATCGAGAGGGACTCGAAGTACCGCGGGTGGAGACGGCAGACTTCATCTATGTCCGGTTTCATGGCCGCCCCCGTGTACACTCCGGCTGCTATACGCGCCAGCAGCTCCGCCCCTGGGCTACGTGGATCAATGGACAGCTCGACAACGGGCGCGATGTGTACGTGTACTTCAATAACGACCTTCACGCCTATGCCGTGAAGAACGCACGTGAGATCGCAGCGCTCCTGGGGCTCGATGACGGGCTACAATCCGTGGGCGCGTGAGCGAATGTGAAAGCGACACGCAGCCCATGAGAAGAGAGCGGAGAAGAGGACAAGCATGAGCGGGTTCAGCCAGAAGGGGAAATAGCCGGTCTCCCCGAAGCCGCGCCTGATACAGTCGGCACAGTACGAGAGCGGGGAGATCGGTGCGAGCCATCGTGCCCAGGCCGGCATCTCGGCAATCGGCACGAATATCCCGCTCACGAACAGGAGGGGGAGTCGGACGAGGTTGGAGAGCATCATAATGTATGAGGGGCCGTGCACGGGCGGTGCGGCGAGGAGTACGCCGAGTGATGAAAACGCCAGCGCACCCAGTACGATTCCGCAGACAAGGGATGTTGCGGAGGCCACTGCTGTGTCGGTGAAGGCCAGTCCCAGCAGGAGTGGCACAAGTGAGAAGCTGATCCCGAAGGCAAAGCCACTCAGGACGTCGCCGGCGACGATCGCCTGGATGGCTATGGGGGTGGAGATGAGGCGTTCGTATGTCCGAGACGTACGTTCCCACGGAGTGACGAGCGGGCCGACGGCGGAGGCAGTGAACCAGAGGGCCATTGCCACCATGGCCGGCACGATGCGATCTGCCGGCATGCTGCGGCCGAGGCTGAAAGCGAGAAAGAAGAAGACCGGGAATAGAACGCCGAAGATCAGCACCGGCGGCTTGAAGTAGTAGATGAGGGCATTCTTCTTTGCGACCGTCACTGCGCCACGGGCCTGCTGGCTGAGGAGGGCTGATCCGCTCTCCGCCGTACTCACGACCACACCTCCGTTAGGGAGATCCGTTCGACTCAGTGAGGAAGAGATAGACGTCCTCGAGAGAGGGCTTACGAGTCGAGATAGCGGCGATATCATATCCTCGCTCTGTGGCGAGGGTAGCGATCTGCTGGGCGACCTGCCCTGGTTGCTCCGAGTACAACACATATCTGGAGGCATCCCGCTTCACAGCGGTCACATCGGGGATAGCCTCCAGTTCGGCTGCGGGAGGTGACTCGCCGGCGAACTCGACGTCGACAGACTGGCGCGACCTCGCAACCCGCATGAGACCCTCGGTCGTATCGATCGCAGCGATCTTGCCGTGGTCGATGATCGCAACCCGGTCGCAGAGTTCTTCCGCCTCCCCCATGTTGTGAGTGGTGAGGAAGACCGTCAACCCCCTTCGGTTTCGTTCTGCCACGATCTGACGGATGAGGCGAGCGCTGGCCACGTCGAGGCCGCTCGTGGGCTCGTCGAGGAAGAGGAGGTCCGGATCCCCGATCAGGGCCATGCAGACCATCAACCGCTGCCGCAACCCCTTGGAGAGCGCGCGTCCCTTTTGGGCTCTGCGGTCTTGGAGGCCGAACGTCTCCAGGAGCTCTTCGCCCCGCAGTCGCCGTTCCCTGCGTCCCGCGCCAAGCAGTTCCCCCATTAGCATTACATTCTGCCACACGGTCAGATCCACATAGACGTTGGCATCCTCAGGGAGGATGCCCAGGTGGCGCCGGGCTGCGATGGCCTTGGTCCGTATGTCATGCCCGTCGATTGAGGCAGAACCTTCCGTAGGGTCAATGACTCCGGTGAGCATTCTGATCGTAGTCGTCTTCCCCGCGCCATTGGGGCCGAGGAAGCCGAAGATCTCTCCCCGGTGTACCTCGAAGTCGATGTGGTCCACCGCGACGAGTTCACCGTAGTGTCGGGTGAGCCCACGGACTCTGATCATCTCATCCATCGGCTATCGCACGCGCTCCATCGTTGGGAGGCAGTTGGCACTTCCCGGGCGGATAAGGCCCTTTGCGAGCTGACACTCATCGAGTAGCTGGCGCTCGTCAGGCAGCCAGGACCACAGGCAGATGGCGCCCCTCGGGCAGATAGCGTCCCTCAGTCAGACAACGCACCTCCGCAGCCAGATTCCCGGGGCAGCGACCACCACGCGGGTACCTGGCCGTGTGCGAACGAGGGACCGGTTCAGACGTTGCCCTTCTTCTTCTCCTCGTCGACACAGGGGTGGTCTTTGACGTCGCCGTGGCACTCCCTGATCTGTTCAGGGGTGCACTCTTCTGGCTCGCCTTTGAGGGCTTCGGGCTTCTGGCAACCTTTCTTCTTCTCCTCACCCATGTTACTCATCCTTCTTCTTCTTTGAGCGTTTCGCGGCGGCGCAGGCAGCGGGCCGCACCGTGGTGGGGGTCTCGAGGAGCCGACCGGCGGCATGCTTCCACTTCGCCAGCGTCTCCTCGTTGAGTCTATAGTGAACGTAATAGCCCCGCTTCTCCGGGATGACAAGATCTGCCCCGCGCAACACCCGCAAATGCTGTGACACGGCCGCTGCCGAGACATTGAGTCTTGCGGCGAGGACGTTGACACAGAGGGCCCTCCCTCTGAGGAGCATGACGATCTGAACCCTCGTGTCGACCGACAGTGCCTTGAACATCCGGGCAAGCTTCTGGGACTGAGCCATTGGCGAACGTCTCTGTTAGTGGAAAAGCCGGCAGCAATATTTAAGTGTCTGCTTAAATACTAAAGTACTCCGGTCAGTCTGTCAAGGGAAATCTGCATTCATTTCGAAGTTCGCTCGGTTTGCATTCCTCTAACTTTTGGCTTGACCTCTGGGCGTGATTGCAATATTCTAGGCACTGTCAAGAAGCGAGAACCCACTTCGGCAAGTCGGTCTTTTTGGTCGTTGTGCGTCGTTCAAGCCGTGTTTCCGCAATGCTGTGGTACAGCGCAGGAGCCCGACGTCAGGACGCCCTTCGAAGGGACCGGTCGATTGGTCATCTCGCTGTTGCTTTTTCGGTCTGCGACTCCGGAAAGAGTCGGGAGAGGGCGTGGCTGCTGGCGCCCGAGAAAGGAGGTGAGGGAAGGGCAGAAGAGGCCTTAGTAGGTGGTGTGGGGAGCGAGGGCAATCGTGGCGGTAGTGAACACTCCGTAGTCTCCCTCTCAAGATTCTGGGCACTCAACAGCGAGGTAGAGTATTATGCGACGCACTCTCACTATTTTTGTGGCGATCTCCATGATCGCGTTCGCGGCAGCAGCCGCAGACCTGTCGGCAGTTGTGGATATGGACGGGGATGGGCGTGACGATGCCACGCTGGAGATCGTCGCTCATGCTGGGCCTGTAGCTGGTCAGGCGACCGATGACGTCGTCCATTCGATCCCCACGCCACAGGGCGTGCAGACGATCGTCTGGGTGTGTGAGGGCGATCAGACTGAGGGCACGCTCTTCGTCTGCGATCTGTGGGACCTGGTCATGTACGAGCTCGATCCGGCCACCGGCGATGTGCTCAACAGCTTTGCGGCTGTCGGGTCTGGTGCTCATGGCCTGGCCTGGGATGGGCAGTATCTCATTCAGAACGAGTACGGTGCCTACACTGCCCATTTTACGGATAAGAACACGGGCATGGTCTACTACAGCCAGCCCTCCTCAGGCGGGTACGGTATGACCTGGGGGAAGTGGGGCAATCCGTACAATGATCAGTGGTTGTGGGTGGCCGACCACGGGACTGCAATGATCTACCAGGATGACTATTACACCGGCAACAATGTCTTTTCGTTCCCCGGGACCGGCACTACCGTTGGTGCCGCGTGGGACGGGAGCCATGTCTGGGACAGCAATTGGGTAGCGTCGACCGTAAGCCGGTACGATCCGAACACGGGTGCCCTTCTCAACACGATTGCGACACCGTATTGGAATCCGCGCGATCTGTGCTGGGACGGCCACTATCTGTGGACGATCCACTGGGAGAACCAGACCGCGTATCAGATCGACCTGTGGTTGAACGCCCAGCTGTACCCGGTCACCTGCTATCTGAACCCGCGCTACATCGAGAAACAGCCCGGTGATGAGATCACGTTCAATGCATCCGTGATGAATCATACGGATGCTCCCGTCGCGGTGGACCTCTGGATGGAGGCCCACCAGGTCGGGACGGGAGAGACGTGGGTCGGGGATGTCGCGCACGTCACTCTGGCGCCGGGGATCATGTACAATGTCTTCGTGACGAAGTATGTGCCGGGTTGCCCGACCACTCATGGGATGTGGGATCTCTATATGAAGTGCGGAGATTTCCCTGAGTGGGAGTTCCAGGACGGGATCGTCGTGAACGTCGTTCCCTAGAAGGGACGTCAGAGCTCGCTCGGGCCGGCAGACGAGCGCATGGCCCTGTCGCGAGTGTGTACATGCGTGCGCTGGCGGTGATGTAGGGGCGAGGTCCAGGTGGATAATCTGATGGTAGGGACAGTCCGGTACGCGGGCTGCCCCTTGTTCCGGTATTGTCCCGCTCCGGTTTCAGAGCCCTGCTGGTGCTGTTTTTCTCTTGACTTTCCTTGCAGCTTTGTGTATGCTTGCCCGGGTCGATAGGCGGGCATCACCCGGAGGTCAATGGCCTTTCCGGCCCCTGTGCGGGTCTGCTCGGACGGCAGGCCCGAAAGGGCGTGTACCTGTGGGAGAAGCCCGCGAGGGGATGAGTGTTCCCCTGTGGGATTGAGCGGCCTTCGTCTGTCTCTGTCCGCGCTCGAGCGAGAATGGCAGACGGGGCGACGAGGTGGTGGTGTGACTCAACGGGAAAGGGGGTGAGTGCGCGGGACGAGAGCCACGAGGAGTGGGGTGGGCCGATCGCTCCCGATTTTCATGTACTGGAGGAGTACCGGAGAAATCTGCGATCCACCTCTAGGGAGACTAGCCATTTGTAGGTAGACGAGGAGGGAGTATACGATGTGGCGCACACTTCCGATACTGTTAGCGTTTGCCGTGATCGCGGTTGCGGCGGTAGCTACCGAGATGGATGGGGTGGGGGTTACGGTTCCGGATCAGGGCGTTAGACATCTCACCGATGATCCCATCCATTCCATTCCTATACCGAGTGGCGGTCTGTCGATCGTCTGGGTGTGCCAGGGCGATCAGAATGATGCCACTCTCTTTATCTGCAGCATGTATGAGATTTACGAGGTCGATCCGGCGACAGGGACGGTTCTCAACCAGTTCCCCTCAGCCGAAGGGATCCACGGGCTGGCCTGGGATGGCCGGTATCTCATCCAGAATGGATACAACACAGGCACCATGTGGTTCAGCGACAAGCACACGGGGCAGGTCTACTACAGTCAGCCCTCACCAGGCGGGTATGGGATTGCCTGGGGGAAGTGGGACAACCCGTGGGACGACCAGTGGCTGTGGGTGACGGATTTCCAGGACCAGATGATGTATCAGACTGACTACTACACTGGCGGGTCCGTCGTATCCTTCCCGGTTGTGGGTGGCATAGGTGCGGCTTGGGATGGCTCCCATTTCTGGGATAGCAAGTGGACAACCGCGGAGCTCAACCGTTACGACCCAAACACTGGTGTCCTCCTCAACACGATCTCCGCACCACAGGGCAATCCGCGGGACATCTGTTGGGACGGCCACTACCTGTGGACGGTCCACCAGGAATCGATCGCCTGGCAGATCGACGTTTGGCTGAATGCGGGTCTGTACCCAGTCACTCAGTACCTGAACCCGCGGTACGTCCTGACGCATCGCGGCGAGTGGTTCACGATCAACGCCACCATCAAGAACCACACCGATATGGTGATGTCTCGGGACATCTGGCTCGAGGCCCAGCGTGTGGGGACGACGTTCACGAAGATGGTTGAGGGGCCTGTGCACGTGAATCTGCCGCCCGGCGCGTACATCAGCGTATTCCGTAATCTTCATGTGCCGAACGCCGCGCCGATCGACCTGTGGAATCTGTACATCAGGTGCGGTGAGCAATATCCAGTCTGGGATCAGCAGGACGGCATCCTGGTGGAGATCGCTCCGTAGACTGTGAGGCGTTTGCGCGCCAAGGTGCCGCTGGGCACGAGACGTACAGCCCGGGCGGGGTGTACCGGATGCCCTGGCATGTGGCGGCGGAGCTCAATTCAACAACTCACTATCCAGGGGGCAGCCTTTCTTATGGGCTGCCCCCTGCGTTTGGTGGGGGACACGGCTCATGACTGCACTCTGTGGAAGACAGATTTCGGAGTCGCTCTCTCGCGGTTCCCGAAAAAGGTGTTGATCGGGTTGCTCTCGCATCTTAGTATTTGAACTATCCGCGGCAGTCTGTCGCGAGGCGATAGCTGTTGTGCGTACCCCATCTTGCCACTGTGCGGTGCGAAGCCGTCACTGGAGTCGTTGAGAATGGGAGATCATGCCACGACCTTCGAGGGCGTTCTGGAGAGAGTAGTCTATACGAACGACGAGAACGGCTGGAGCGTGGTGCGGCTGGCGGTGAAGGGGAAGCGCGATCTGGTCACTGCTGTCGGGAGCCTGCCCGGGGTCCAACCGGGGGAGAGCCTTCGGCTGCGCGGAGAATGGGTGACAGACAGGAAGTACGGGGAGCAGTTCCGAGTCGACTCCTTCCTCACTGTCAAACCTTCCACACTCGTGGGCATCGAGAGGTACCTCGGCTCCGGGCTCGTCAAAGGAATTGGCAAGGTCATGGCGGCGCGGCTCGTGGAGCACTTCGGGCTGGAGACGCTCGACGTTATCGATGAGCATCCCGAGCGACTCACCGAGGTGGATGGTATCGGCCCGATACGGTCGTCGCGCATCACGCAGGCCTGGGAGGAGCAGCGGAAGATCAAAGACGTGATGCTCTTTCTCCAGTCGCACGGTATCTCGAGCACGTATGCGATCAAGATCTACCGCCACTATGGTGATAATGCGATCTCGGTGGTCAAGGAG
>LJUI01000119.1 GCA_001303705.1 candidate division TA06 bacterium SM23_40 | reverse complement strand
CAACGGCTATCACGGTCTTCTCCACATTGCTGGTCAGGACCTGAACGTCGGGGGCCTGAGCGTCATCGAGGCCGCCAAACGAGATCCACCGGGCCTGAGCCTGCAACGGCAAGCCACAGAGCAGCACGGCCAGGGCCAGAAGCCCGCCGAGTCCCAACATCCCCCTGCTCCTTCCTGAGACTACCATACCCTTCCTCCTTTCGAGGTTGGCGGAGAGGCGGCATAGACCCACATCAATCCCGTAACCGCCCACCCAACGGTAACAAACACAAAGGGACCCCTCATTCCTCACGAACCCCCTACTCGTGGGCCCCTCGAATGCTGATTCCATTATATTCGAAATCAGACCGGATTGTCAAGCTTTTTCGGCCGCCTCCCCGGCCACAGCGTAAGCACCGGAATGATAAATGCTTGCTGCCCTCGCGCACGTCTTCTCTCCGTCGGTCAGCGCTCTTCCCTGCCTGCCGCCGGAGCGGCCCCCGGCAGGAGCAGAGAGCCCGAATCAGTCGGCGATGACGTCGAAGTCGAATGCATCTTCGTCCCACACAACATCCGGATAGGCACCGAGGTTCCCGGAGTAGGTATATTGCCCGAGCGGAGCGTTCTCCGGCACCTCGTGTTCCAGGATCTTCTGGGCTGACGCATACGGCGCAAGCGTCACCTGCCGGGGGCCCGCAACAGGCCCGAAGGGATTGCCGTTGGGCAGCTCAACAATCGTCCAGGCATCGAATGTCTGGGCGGTGTTGGTCGTGTTCTCGACGTACGCGATCAACCTCAGCGTGTCGCCCCGCGCAACAACGGTCTGATCGGGGACGAGGGTGATCGTCACGGGCGGGTCACCGGCGACCGCCTCACCCTCATAGGGCAGATAGTCGTGTTTCGTTGCAGTGACATATACGACACCTGGAGTTCCCACGTTGATCGAGAACGTCGCCTGACCATTGATATCCGTGCTGTCGGTCAGATGGACCTCTGTGCCCTTCCACAGACAGACCAGTGCTCCTTCGACAGGGGTCCCACCCGATGTCACCGACACCGTGAAGCTGCTGGGCCCCAGCGGAACCGTCCCGGGGTGCGAACCGTCCAGCGCGATCGGCACCGCCGTCCACACCTCGGTGGCAGGATCGCCGAGCCAGAAGTACATCTTCACATTCTCCTGAGCCCAGAAGCCCTGGGGGATGATCTCCGCATCGGCATAATTCAGCACATACCCGATGTTCCAGATGGCCTCGTTGTAGATTGCATCGAACAGCCCAATGTCGAAGTCGAAGTTCGGCGCCGTATAGGGCGGATCAGAGGCGCCGAGCGACGCGACGGCTCCGCAGGTGTGGTTGAGCCAGGCTTCTCCCAGGCAAGTATCCGGGATCGAGTGGGTGTAGGCGGCGATATTGAAGACGATGGGAGTCCTGTCCCCGTTCGTCAGCGCATAGACGTTGCCGTTAGTCCAGCTCTCACCGAGATAGCTCCAGCCCGCCCATGCAGTGGTCGAGCCGGGACCCCTGTAGTTGACGATGTTGCGGCCCTCGTTCAATGCAGCGGTCACTGCGGCATTAGTACCGGTGGGCTCATTGCCGTAGGCTGTATCGATCGTCAGCCCGCTGCCGGCAAGTGTGACAGTACGGATGTACTCTTTCGTCTCCACTCCCGCCTCGTGAGCCACCATGAGCACACTCGTCAGCCAATCGTCTGCCGGCGGCGATGTCGCATAGGCAAGTATCTTCTCCACCTGCACCGCAAGTTGACTCCCCAATGTCGCCGAGAGCCTGCCCACTGCCAGATCGGCGTACAGATCCGGGGCGCCGGTAACACATGCATACCAGTAGTCACTCAGGTGCCCGCTCCAGTAGTATGCCGGTATGTGGTTGACGTCCCCCACGAGGAGCACGTAGTCGAGCTCGCCGTTATTGTAGCGCTCGACGATCTCATCCTTGACCACCTGCGGACTGGTCGTGGAGATCGAGAGCAGCTCTGTCCTCAATCCACGCCGCTGGTGCCAGTCGACCAGCGGCTCGATAATAGTCTCGAAACAGGGAGGCGTAATGAACAGATACTGAGTGCCCGGGTCGTCGAGACTGCCTCTCTCGAGGCTGAGCGCATCAAAGTTCAGAAGCTCGCCGCGATAGAGGCGCTCGAATGCCGGCGATACGCTCGCCTGTCCGTCCCGCACGAACCCTGTTCCGGGTTGCGCATTGTGCCCGATCTCGACAATCATCGACGTCGCTACTTCGAGATTGCCGCTCACAGGATTGAATCGGAATGGAGCAATCTCCACGACAACGACGTTGAGATCGCGCCAGATGCCCGACATGCCCAACCAGGTCCACTGTGCGGGATAGAGCGCATCTCGCCGATAGACCTCCCGATTGATGGCGAGAGAGCGAGATGCATCGGGACCGACCGTCGGCTCCTGATCGATCGTCGGCTCCTGACAGGGATAGACCCGGAAGCCCGGGTACCGCTGTACAGAGGCCTCAATTATCTTGGCGGTCGGCTGAGCGCCGAACGGGACGGCAATCGTGACCCGAACCGCGGGGAGTTCAGGGCTCCCCACCTCCAGAACAGTCCCACATCCGGGGAGCCTCAGCCGCTGGAACCGCGTGCCCTCGCCGGCGATGACGTCTTCGACCCAGACCCCTGGCACCTGAACGGCAACCACTGTCTTCTCCAGGGATGTCCCCAGAGCCTCGACCCTGGGAGCCTGAGCGTCACCCGCTCCGCTGAACGAGATCCACCGGGGCGCGGCCGCATGGATCCCCACAGGCCCGCTGGAGAGCACGATCGCCGAGGCCAGAAGCGCAGCGAGCGCCCTCATCATCCTCTCCTTTGACCTACGCATTATGACCTTCCTCCTTTCGGAGAGTCCTCACCTCTCCCCCTGCGTCTTCCCTCGTGCATACGTGCCTGAGCCCCGCGCGCGAATCCCCTGAGCACAAGACTGCAGGGACGCGACCGACCGGTGCGGGCCAGACACTCGAGTTCTCCATTCAGATGCAGGCGATCTGCACGCGAGATACTGCTCGATCCTCCTGCCGGGGACCGCAGCAACGGTCGATATCACTCTGCGCCGGCCGCAAGAACGACGAACGCGCCCTCGCCGTGCCCCTCCCGTGCCGGCTGGAGCCCACGGATCGCTGACGGCTTCCCGAACAGGGTCTGGTGCAATTCGACACCCCCGAACCTCGCACCCTCCACCATTGCCCTAACCTCGGCTGCGGAGTAGAACGTTGCCGCCCGGCAGAAGTTCGATTCCTCACGGCGTGCCTCATACGAGGCGCCGAGCTCGCTCTCCCGGTCTATGAATCCAAGGACGAGCCTGCCTCCCCTCTTCAGTACCCTCCTCACATCGGCGAGGAGCAGTCGGGGATCGGCGACAAAGCAGATCACCGTGACGAGGAGCGCGAAGTCGAAACAGCCATCCGGAAACGGGAGCTCCTCCCCCCTCCCCGCGACCGCCTGGAGGCCCCGCCGGCGCGCAATCGCTACCATATTATATGCAGGATCCAGCCCGAGCCCGATCCCCAGCGGGATGGCGAATCTCCCCGTCCCCACCCCGATCTCCAGGCCCAATCCCGCCTCGGGGATGAGCCTCCGCACAAGGCGGAGCTCCGACTGGTAGGCCCACCAGTTACGCTCGAACCACTCGTCATACGCTACAGGGGATTCATCAAACAGACGAATCCCCTCATCCTGCGTGGTACCCGTATGGCAATCCGGAACTGCACGCCTATCTTCCATCATAGTACTATAGACAGCTCTGACGACGGGCTCACACCCCGTCGTCAGTCCTTGCCTCTCTCTCCCGCATCCCCTGCGTGAAGAACGAGCTGCCTCCCTCCATCGATCTCAAAATCCTCGAACACAGTAGGAGCCCGCTCCTTCAGGATCTTCAGAATCTCAATGATCGTCCTCCGTATCTCCCACTGGGCATCCGCACGCCCTCGCAGGGCGATGACGTGGCGCCACTCTCTGAAATTGGCCGTCACCACGATCTCGCTCTGGACCGCATTGGGAAGTACAAACCTCGCATCTTCGTTGCGGATCCCCAGCTGCCGCAGCTTCGAGTAGGCATCTTTGGCGCGATCCATTAGGTCGACGAAGAGGGTATGTGCTTCCTCGGTCGCACTGATCGACTCCGGTTCGGTATAGGAGAAGCTCTGCTCATCCACATAGCGTTGAGACTGCTGGGTGAACGAGCAGAGTCGATGCCGTACCAGCTGGTGCGTAAACGCTCTCGACCCGCCCCTGATGCGGAAGGATGCGTACGCGTGCTCGAGAACCGAATGGTGCCCACTCTTTACCAGCATCCGTATGAACCTGGCCTGGCTTCCTTCCTTCGCCCTGTCGAACGAGAGGTAGGCCGTTCTACCTGCCTGTTCGATCACTCTCTCGGCGTCCGGCGTAATCGAAATCAGCTCTACCTCGATCATAATCATTCCCTGTATGCGGTACACCCATGCCTTAGGGTAGTTTACCGATGGAACGGTGCGGCAGCTATTCGTCGATGTTCTCTCCCGAGTACCGTCCCGAATAGCCGACCCTCACCGGTCTGCTCAACTTGAAGAAGACGAGCTGGATCAGGCGGGCGTCCTTCCTTACGCGGCAACCATATGGGTTATAGACAACGAGGAGGCTCTCACTCCTGCCCACGTACCCGGAATCCCAGAGGGCGGTATGCACGGTCATCCCATTTCTCAGAAGCGTCGATCTCGGCCTCGCGATCGCCACCACATCCCTCGGGACCGCAATGATCTCGTTGAACAGCGCCTTATAACATCCCTGCGGCAGGTGTATCCATCCCTCCTCATCGAATTCGAGCACAGCCGTCCTCGATATCCCACGCTCATCCTCCGATACTCCGATCCGGCCGGCATCAGCGAATCTCGCGACCTGCCTCACGGTCAATTCGATTCCGTCGACCTGAACCTGCAGATCCGGATCGACCATCCCCTGCACCAGAGGAGGATCTGCATTCAGATAACCCCACAACTCCTCGCGCGTCAGTATCTCCGCCATACGCACACGTCCCCATGTGAAGATGCAATACCCTGCCGACCAACCCCATTAGATGATACCACAGCCTCTTCCCCCCAGTCCACCAAAATCCTCGGGGACGTTCTCGGGGACGTTGGTAGGTTCAGAAGGTTACGCCCCTCTTGTGCGCGTACCCATCCACACACCTACATTCTGCTTGACAGGGGGCAAGGCCAAATCTATCATAGCTTCCCCATCAAACGACCCGCGAGAGACGCCTACAATGACCGAAATAACGATCACGGCTGGAGCGGTGACGCTGCCCGCTCAACTCAACGATACCCCTACAGCGGGACGCATCCGGGGCGCGCTCCCGATCGAGGGCAGCGCTACTACCTGGGGCGATGAGATCTACTTCGAGATTCCTGTGGCCGCAGAAGAGGAACCGGAGGCCCGGGTAGACGTGGAGGTGGGCGAGCTCGCGTACTGGCCGGCCGGTCGCGCCTTCTGTATCTTCTTCGGACCGACCCCATCGAGTACTGACGAGCGGCCGCGGGCATATAGCCCGGTCAATGTCGTGGGCAAAGTACTGGGCGATGCCACCCTGTTTCGCACGGTGACCGACGGATCGCCGGTACACATCGCATTCGGAGGCTAGATTCGGAAAAACAACCCTCACTATCTGAGAATGCCGCGGTGAGGGGACTGCGCAGAACAGCCTTCAATCGCCAAGCACCGTCCCCCGGGCGGGAGTAACCTACAGAACCTACCAACGTCCCCGGGTGGGGAGGCACCCGTAACCTTCTGAACCTACCAACGTCCCCGGGAGGGTACTAGAACTGACGTGATGGGGAAGGAGAGAGACCATGGAGTTTCCAGAACTCGTCCGGGAACGGTGCAGTATCCGGGCGTACAAACCCGATCCTGTAGAAGAAGAGAAGCTCGCGGAGGTACTCGAGGCGGCGCGCCTTGCGCCCACTGCCGGGAACGAGCAGCCGTTTCAGCTCATCGTGATCACGACTGCGGGCCGCGAGGCTGAACTGCGGCGCATCTACAACAGAGAATGGTTCGTGCAACCTCCGTTCGTCATCTGCGCCTGCGGGATCCCTGAAGATTGCGCCGCGAGCCGCGAACCCATGATGCGCTGTTACATCGACGTGGCCATCGTCATGGACCACCTCATCCTTGCAGCGACCAACGCAGGGCTCGGCACATGCTGGATCGGTGCGTTCGATCCTCAGGCGGCACGCGAGGTGCTCGGCCTGCCCCGGGGAGTCGAGCCCGTCGCCTTCACACCATTGGGCTATCCGGCGGACGGCCGGCGGCCCAAGACCCGCAAGCCTCTTTCCGAACTGGTACGATATGAACGCTGGTAAGTCGCTCACACCGCGCAATCAGAGGGCCCTCGGCCCGAGAAAGCAATCAGAGAGTATCCTACCGGCAGGCAGGGAAAGGAGAACCACAACTCAACTTTGTGAAGCGAGGGCAGTCAGTCGCTCGGCCAGCCGCGTGAAGCGCGTCTTGATCTTGCTGTTCTTCACCGCGATGGCGATTGCCCTTTTGCTCCCCACGACTACGACCGTCTGCCGCCCGCGCGTGATCCCTGTATAGAGCAGGTTGCGCTGGAGCAACACGTAGTGCTGTGTGTGAAGGGGCATGACGACGACCGGGAACTCGCTCCCCTGCGACTTGTGGATCGAGCAGGCGTAGGCGAGAACGAGCTCATCCAGATCAGAATACTCATAGCTCACCACCCGATCCTCATACCGCACCGAGACCATCTTCTCTATGTCATCGATATCGACGATCCGGCCGATATCCCCGTTGTACACCTCAAGATAGTAGTTATTCCGGATCTGCATCACGCGATCCCCCACGCGGAACATCCGGCTGCCCCGCATAATCGATGCACCGCGCGGATTGAGCAGGGCCTGCAGCTCAGCATTGAGGTTCCTCGCGCCGAGGAGCCCGCGATGCATGGGAGTGATCAGCTGAATATCATCAAGAGGATCGACCCCCATGCGCTCAGGTATCCTCTCCGATATGAGATCTTTGATCAGCGCCACTATCTCGTCCGGCTCTTCCCTCTCGATGTAGACGAAATCGTCCTGCCCCTCGGCCTTCAATAGAGGCATCTCACCCCGGTTGACGCGATGTGCATTGACGACGATGAGGCTCTCCCTGGCCTGACGGAATATCTCTGTCAGCCTGACCACATCCACGACCCCGGAGCCGATAACCTCCCTCAGGACACTCCCGGGCCCCACGGACGGGAGCTGATCGACATCGCCGACGAGAATGAGCTGACAATGTTGCGGCAGCGCCTTGAGCACGTGATAGAAGAGAACGGCATCGACCATCGATACCTCATCTATGACAACTATGTCCGCGTCGAGCGGATTGTGCTGACCGCGCATGAACTCCATCGCCTTGGGACTGAACTCGAGGAGCCGGTGGATCGTCTTCGCCTCCCGACCCGTCGCCTCGTTCAGTCTCTTCGCGGCACGTCCGGTCGGAGCGCAGAGGAGGATGCGCCGATCCTTCTTCTCCAGTATCTGGATGATGCCATTGATGAGGGTGGTCTTGCCCGTGCCCGGCCCACCCGTTATGACGAGGACCTTGCTCGTGATCGCCTTCCCCACAGCCTCCCGCTGTGCAGGGGCAAGGGCGATCTCTTCCCGACTCTCGAACCACTCGATAGCCCGCTGTATGTCGATCCGTATCGGAAGCACATCTGACGAGAGTAGCCCGGCCAGCCGACGCGACGCGCCCACTTCAGCAGTGTGGAGTGACCTGAGATAGACCGCTTCTCCTCCCCTGGACAGGGGCTCTACGGCGAGTAGCTCCCCCTGGGCCAGCCTGTCGACGGCGGCCTCGATAATGTCCGCCTCGATCTCCAACATGGTCACCGCCTCGCTCGCGAGCC
>LJUI01000018.1 GCA_001303705.1 candidate division TA06 bacterium SM23_40 | reverse complement strand
AGTCTCTGTGCCACGACCTTGGGCTCTTGTTCCTCCTTCGTCGAGGTCCTCCCATGGATCAGGACGATCGATTCTGGAACCAGCACGGCGCGGCTGCGCTCGAAAAGATCGGAGAAGACGACAACTTCGATCTCACCGACAAAGTCCTGAAGTGTGATGAACGCCATTTCGTTCTTGCGACGATCCCGGATCTTCCTGATATCACCGATGATGCCTCCGATGATGACTGAGCTCCCATCGCTCATCAACTCGACGTCGGACGTCGTCACCGTCGTCAGTTCCTCGAGTTCCTGCCGACAGCGATCGAGCGGATGCCCCGACATATAGAATCCCAGTACGTCCCGCTCCATAGCCAGGAGTTCCGTGAGCGACCACTTCCTGACATCCTCACCGGCCCCCACCACAGGCACCGTCCCCGCATCGTGATCGAAGAGCGAAACCTGCCCCCTACTTCTCGCGCGCCGTCTCTTCCCCCCCAACTCGAACGCCGAGTCGAGCGACGCTGCCAACTCCTCGCGGGGCCGCCCCAGGCTGTCGAACGCGCCCGCCTTTACGAGACTCTCCACAACTCTCTTATTCACCTGGCGCGTATCGACGCGAGAACAGAAATCGACCAAGTTCTTGAACGGTCCGCCATGCTCACGCGCTTCGGTCATCTGTTCAACTGCGCCCCGGCCAACGTTCTTCACTGCCCCCAGGCCGAACCTCAACCCCCCATCGGTGACGCGAAACGAGTGATGACTCTCGTTCACATCAGGGGGCAGGACGCCAAGACCGAGCCGGCGGCATTCCGCGACGAGCGCCATCACCCGCTTTGAGTTCCCCATCTCACTCGTCAGCGTTGCAGCCATGTACTCAGCCGTGTAGTGCGTCTTCAGGTATGCGGTCCGGTACGAAACGACGGCGTACCCGGCGCTATGTGACTTTGCGAACCCATAGCCGCCGAAGGGCACCATCAGATCGAATATCTTGTTCGCCGCTGACGCCTTTACGCCCCGTCTCTTCGCTCCCTGGACGAAAGACTTCCGCTGCTCGTCCATCACCTCCTGCTTCTTCTTCCCCATCGCCCGCCGGAGAATGTCGGCCTCTCCCAGGCTGAAACCGGCCAAGGTGCTGGCAATCTCCATCACCTGTTCCTGGTAGATGATAAGGCCATATGTCTCCTTCAGTGTGGGCTCCAGCAGCGGGTGAGGATAGGAGACCTTCTTCTTGCCCTGCCGCCGCTGGACGAAATCGTCAATGCTCACTCCCCCCAGCGGCCCGGGGCGATAGAGAGAGAGAACGGCAATCAGATCCTCGAAGGTCTCCGGCTTCAGCTTCGTCAATATGTCTCGCATTCCACTCGACTCGAGCTGGAAGATACCGGTAGTCTCCCCTCTCCCGAGGAGTTCGAACGTCGCCTGGTCATCAAGCGGCACACTTCCGATATCGATCGGCACCCCGCGCGCTCTCAACGCCGATACCGTATTCTCGATGACTGTCAGGGTGCGCAAGCCGAGGAAGTCCATCTTCAACAGACCGGTAGCCTCGAGGGAGTACATCGAATACTGAGTCGCCACGTCTCCGCTCGTGCTCTTGAACAGTGGGACATGGTCGGTCAGTTTGCCCGGCACGATTACCACACCGGCCGCATGGGTAGAGGCGTGGCGCACCAGTCCCTCGAGTTTCTTGGCGATGGTCATCAGTTCACCATACCGGGGGTCGGAGTCGATGAGCTCGCGCAGGGCGGGAACTCGCTCGATGGCCCGCTCCAGCGTCATCCCCGGCCCGAACGGCACAAGCTTGGCGATTCGATCGACCTCTGAATAGGGTATGTTGAGCACTCTGCCCACGTCGCGAATCGCCGCCCGCGCCATCATCGATCCGAACGTGATGATCTGCGTGACGCTCTCTTCTCCGTACTTCTTGATCACATACTCTATGATCTCGTCACGCCGTTCGTCACCGAAGTCGATATCGATATCCGGCATCGAGACGCGCTCGGGATTGAGGAAACGCTCAAAGATGAGGTGGTATCGAAGTGGATCGACATCAGTGATCCCAAGAGCATAGAGGACGAGACTCCCGACGGCCGACCCGCGACCGGGCCCCACCGGTATCTCCTTCCTCTCCGCCGCATCGATCAGATCCTTGATAATCAGAAAGTACCCGGAGTACCCCATATTGCGAATCGTAGCGAGCTCGTATTCGAGGCGCTCCCGCAGACCCTCTGTGACCTTGGAGTACCGTTCGGCCAGGCCGCGGTTTGCGAGGTACTCAAGATATTCGTCCGCAGACCGATAGCCCTCGGGGAGCGGATAGTGCGGCAGAAGAACTCTGCCGCCGCCCAGCCCCAGCTGCAGATTGCACTTCTCGGCGATCTCGATCGTGTTCTCTACCGCCTCAGGGACCTCGGCGAAGAGCTCCATCATCTCCTCAGGAGACTTGAAGTACAGCTCGTCCCGCTGAAACCGGAGCCGCCCTGGATCATCGAGCGTCTTTCCCGTCTGAAGGCAGAGCAACACGTCATGGGCGCGGGCGTCTTCCCGGCGCAGATAGTGACAGTCGTTCGTCGCGACGACCGGGATCCCGAGCTGCTCTCCGATATCCCGCGCCGCTCTGTTCGCCAGACGGTTCTCCTCCAGTCCGAAATCCTGTAGTTCGAGGTAGAAGTTACCATCGCCCAGGATTTCACGGTACTCGAACGCTGCCCGCTTCGCCTCGTCCATCCTGTTCTGGCAGGCGTAGTACCCGACTTCCCCCTTCAGACATGCAGACAGCCCCACGAGTCCCGACCCATACTGCGAGAGGAGCTCCTTATCGATCCGTGGGCGATAGTAGAAGCCCTCGAGATATCCCGCGCTCGAGAGCTTCATCAGATTCCTGTACCCTTCCTCATTCTTCGCCAAGAGCACGAGGTGGAACGAGGCCTCGGGTATCCCCCCAGTCGACTTCTTCTCCCGATGGCTGCCCGGCGCTACATAGAACTCGGACCCGATGATGGGCTTGATCCCATCGCGGACGGCCGCCTGATAGAACTCGATCGCACCGAACATGTTGCCGTGGTCGGTAATCGCCAGCGCCGGCATCTGGTACCGGCGAGCGAGGCCAACGAGCTCGTCGATCCTGCATGCTCCGTCCAGCAGACTGTATTCGGTATGCACGTGAAGATGGACAAATCCAGCGTGTTCCATGTCGTCGGCTCGCAGATCCGTACCGGAGAGTGTGCATTACACGATGCACGCGATCAATCCCGCGTGCAGTCTACTATGGTGCCCTTCGGGCTGTCAAGACAATAAATCCCGACAACCTCTCTCCCCTTTCCCGGCGCATCTCTCCTGCCTCCCGATCCCTCTCTCCTGGCTCCCGACACCCGGGCAGATGCAACGGCGGATCACCGCGAAAGTGGCTCAATCGATACCGAATCTGCTTGCAATCTGAGGAGGAAAGATGCTATATAGATACTGCAATCGCCAACTGAAAGGGGTATAGGGACCATGATGCAGAGCATGCGCCGCAACATGAAGACGATCATGTTGGTCGTCGCCGTCTCGTTCGTCGTCGGGTTCGTCTATCTGCAGCTCGGCCAGGGAGGGCTTAAGGGACAGAGCAGGCGCAACCGCGAAGCAGGGATCATCGGGCGCGTCAATGGCAGGCCGATTCGTGCCGACTACTTCCGCTATCGGGTCGGCCAGGCCTGGGAACAGGCCCTCGCTGAGAAGGGTGTGAGGAACCTCCCGGACGACGAGGTGATGATAGTCGAGGAGGAGACCTGGCATAGGATCATCGAGGAGATGATTCTGGACAAAGAGGTTCGGCGGCGGAGAATCATCGTCACAGATAGAGAGCTCGTGGGGGCGATCCGCTCGAACCCACCACCTGCAATCCTGTATAACGAGGCTTTCCGGCTGGAAGACGGAAGCTTCGACTTCGCGAGATACAACCAGCTTCTCGCCAATCCCCAGGCCGCCCCCTGGCTGCGCCAGTACGAGGCTGACTTGCGCACGGCGCTTCCGCGACAAAAGCTGATGATCGACTTTTTCGCCGCAGTTCAGGTAAGCGATGCTGATGTGCGCGAGGCGTACCGCGAAGAACATGAGCAGTTCGATCTGAGCTATATCCGGGTCGACCCGCGAGAGATGGAGGGAACAGTGCCCGAGCCGACCGACGAGGAACTCGCCGCCTGCTATGCGGAGAATAAGGGGATGTTCGGAAAACCGGAGTTGGTCCGGCTCAACTTCGTCAAGGTGGTGCGGGAGCCCAGCGATGCCGACATACTCGTAGCGAAAGAAGAGATCGAGCAGATTCATGAGGAATTGCTGGACGGAGCAGATTTCGCGCAGCTCGCCCAAGAACGCTCCGATGACCCCACATCCGCGGCACGGGGAGGAGATCTCGGCATGGTCCAGCGCGGGCAGATGGTCCCCCAGTTCGAGGAGATCGCATTTTCCCTGAAGCCGGGGGAGTTCTCCGAACCATTCAGGACGCGGTACGGCTGGCACATCATCAAGATCGACGTGAAACGCCGGGACGAGATCAAGGCCAGACACATCCTCATAAAGCCACGGCCGAGCTGGGAGACACTGGCAGCGCTCGAGGAGACCGCGCGGAGTTTCTGGATGGATGCCCACGAGTTAGGGTTCGAGGAAGCGATAGAGGCCCACGGGCTGAAGCTGATGAAGACGGATGAATTCCCCCGCGGTATCATCCCGATAGGAATCGAACCGATCCTCAAGGATCTCGTCAACGACTTCGGTTTCGAGCACGCGATCGGAGAGATCAGCCCCATCTTCGCCGGGAGGGATAGCTACTTCGTCTGCCAGGTGGACGAGAAATTCCCCGCGTACACTCCCTCCCTCGAGGAACTGCGGCCTCAGATGGAGGGCCTGGTGCGGGGAGAGAAGAAGATGGAGCAGGCTTTCGAGAAGGCCGAGCGTGTCACCGAGGGGCTGGCTGAGGGAAGAAGTCTGGAACAGGTCGCTGCGGCCGAAGGGCTCGAGGTGTACGAGACCTCCCTCGTCACTCGCAGTACGTACATCCGGGGCGTCCCTCCCAGGACCCAGGTCCAGGGTGCAGCCTTCACCCTCGAGGCCGGCGAAGTGCGCGGACCGGTGCCAACCAATATCGGCTACTTCTTCATCCGATGCAATGAGAAGATCCCCATGAACGAAGAGACATTTGAGTCCGAGCGGATGATGCTGAAGGCGCGGCTGCGACAGGAGAGAGGGCACGACACATACGATTCGTGGCTGCAGGAACAGAGAAAGGCTGCACGGATCGAGGATTATCGGAGAGTTATCGAGGTGAGCTAGGGCTCAAGCCAGCTCTCGAAGACGCGAAGACATTCGAGTGCGCGCTCGTGCGGGCGTACCTCGAAGATGAACCAGGTCTGAGTACCGGCAAGGAGTTCGAGATAGCTGCGGATGTCGGCAGTCCCCCGGCCGATGACGTCGTGGCTATCTCGTTTTCCATCGTTATCGTGCACATGGCAGTTGCGCACCCGGTCGAGGTGCCGCCGGAAGAACCGTTGTTCCAGCTCACCTCTGTCCGGGTCACGCCGCTGCAGCAAGTGCGTATGGCCCAGATCCCAGGCCAGATAGATATCTACACTCGCCCAGAGCTCCTCCAGCAGCGGATGGGTGATCGGATCGTGGAACGGGCCTACATTCTCGAAGCAGACGTCGACGCGCGGGTCGAGGAAGGGCGAGATGCCCATGATGCTGTCGCGGAATGAATTGGCAAACCCGCCGGGGTACTTCTCGAATAGGGAGACATATCTTCCTTCAACACCGAACAGCGGCGCCAGCCTCCCCGGATGGATCGTCACACGCAGCGCTCCGAGGTCGACAGCGAACTCAATCGTCCTTGCCACGAGCTCGATGCTGCCACACCTGATCTCTTCCCGGAAGGAGCAGAGATCGATCTCCTCGTTCGCGTGGAGAAGGAGGACGACGCCGCCATCCTCCGCCCGACGGCGCAGCTCCCGACGCTTCCCTCTCGGGTAGCGCTCGGGATAGAAGTGGGGAGCGTTCATGTTGAGCTCAACGGCGCTCAACTTCGACTGCACCGCCAGATCGATCGCTGCTTCCACGTCAGGTACGTCGAAGAGCGCCTGATAGCCCAACCGTCTCCTGATGGTCCTTAGAATGGCGCGATCATCTTCTCTCGTCGTTCTCTGCCGTCGCTCCATCAGCCCTCTTTCTTCTCCTCTCCCGTGTCTCCTTCAATATCCTTTCCGATCTCCTTCATCGAATCCCTGAACTCCTTGATCCCCTTTCCCAAAGCCCGCGCAACTTCAGGAATCCGTTTTGCCCCAAACAAGAGCAGAACGATGAGAAGGATAATCAATATCTCCTGAAGTCCAATATTCCCGAACATCGAACACGCCTCCTTCCCTCAGCACCAACAGGGATTGACCACCGCGCCGCGCGAGCCACCTCGCCAGGGCCGGCGGTCTGCAGCGGAACCGGACAGGAAGAGATCTCAGTCCTAGAACCACTTCAAGACATACGCAAGCAGCAATACGCCGAGGATGGTTATGATGTTGATCTCGAACGTGAACCCGAGTGTGAGTCTGATCACTGAGAGGTCCAGCGTGAACGGCGAGAATCCGATATTGACCACCTGGATGAAGAAGTCTCTTGCCGGCCCCGCAGGGATGACGGCCCCGAGAATCTTCCCCAATCCACTGCCCACCAGAGCCCCGACGATGAGAATGAGGACAAGCACACCAGTCCGTTTTCTACGAAGCGGCACTCGGTTCGATTCCCCCTTTCCGATGCGAGAAGTATCCGCGCAGATCAGCCGGAGGCAAGGTGCTCCCGGTGTCGAAGCCCGGCCCGTTCCATGCCATCGAGGAGCAGTACCCCGGCCACCCCGACCACGCTTCCCATGATCACCGATAGAAAGATAACAAAGGGGGCCATGAGAAGCAACTCGAACTTTCTGACGAAGAGCAGATAGGCCAGCGTAAGTTGTGTGATGTTGTGGCCCAGCGCCCCGAAGATCGATATCCCTATCGGACTAAAGACACGCTTCCACCGAAGGTGAGTGAGGCCCATCAGCGATACGCTCGCCCCGGCGCCCACGAGCGAGAAGAGAAAGGCGGGCGAGAAGAGCGACCCCGAGATGAGTGCCCCGAGGAGGACGCGGAGGAAGCCGACGGCGAATGCCTCACCGAAACCGAACCCGACCAGTGCCACCAGCGTCACCACGTTCGAGAGCCCGAGCCGAATCCAGGGGACCGGCCGCGGCAGATAACCCTCGACGACGTACAGAGCAATCCCCACCGCCACGAGCAACGACAAACGACTGATCGCGTATGTGCTCCACGACGAACGGGTCTCCCTACCTGGTGATCGCATCCACACCGCTCCCCCGCCTGCTACAAACCAGAACGAGTACTCGATTCGGGACGCATGCGACCGTCTCACCCGAACGGCGCTTCTCCCCCATGCTCACACATACTCTGTGGGGACAGGGCGAGTCGACAACCCGGACAGAGCCCTGCCGAATGACCACATCCGTGGTGCCGAGCGGACCAGGGACATGGACGGTGCGATCCTTCGACAGCGGAAATCGCCCGAACTCCTCGTCCCCCGCGAAGATAACGCAGTATTCTCCTGCCGCGAGCGCGGCCCGCAGCACCACAATGCTACCGCCTGAAGCGAGAAGGAGAACAATGATGAGCGCAACATCCCCCGGGGTCAGCAGGCTCCGCAGCCTCCCTCGCGGATCACGAGATCTCCTGCTGTGCACCAGGATCAACAGAGTGCCTCACCGCACGATGTTAAGGTCTGCGCCACAAGCCCCGCAGCGACCGTTGCTCAGGCCGGAGAGATCGACTGAGTAGTACGATCTCCGCACCGCGGTCACCCCGCACCGGGGGCAGACAGTGTCACTCGACCCCTCGATAGCTATGTTACCGAGATAGACGAAACGCAGCCGCTCCCGGGCCCTGTTCCATATCTCCACCAGCGTCTCGACTGGAGTGGCAGGAACGTCGTAGTTGTAGTGGGGGAAGTAGCGCGAGAAATGGACCGGCGTATCGTCCCCCAGTTCGACGATCCAGTCGATCAGTCGATTAATCTGCTCAGGCGAGTCGGTAGCACCTGGTACCACCAGATGAGTGAGCTCCACGTGACAGCTTTCCTTCGCCAGTCTGATCGTTCTGAGAACCGATTCGAGGTTGCCCTTTACTACCTTCTTATAGAAACTCTCGTCCATCGACTTCAGGTCGATATTCATCGCATCGATCAAGGGCAGGAGCTGGCGCAACGGCTCCTCTTCGATCATGCCGTTCGTAACGAGTACGTTCGACAGACGGTGCTCGCGCACTACGCTGCAGGCATCGAGAAGGAACTCATACCAGATGAGCGGTTCGGTGTACGTGTAGGCCACTCCTACCGAATCCCTGCCGCGGGCCAGGTCGACAAGTTCCTGGGGGGTGATCTCCTCTGTCGGAGATTCCTTCTGCGAGATCTGCCAGTTCTGACAGAACGGGCAGGCGAAGTTGCATCCGTTCGGCGCGATGGAGAGAATGCCGGTTCCGGGATGGAAATGGTACAGGGGCTTCTTTTCGATCGGATCGAGGGCAAGGCTCGTCGTCCTTCCGTAGTTGGCCGCATAGAGCACGCCACCCTCGTTTCGCCTGCCCAGGCAGATTCCTTGCTTTCCCTGGGCGATCAGACAGTGATGCGGACAGAGCCGACATTCTACCCTTCCATCATCCCTGGCCTCCCAGAACAGAGCCTTCCGCATCTCCACTTTTTGCATCTCTTCTAATGCTCCCTGAGGTCCCCGGCGTCTGCCCAGCGTACCGTCAATGCCGGGTCAATGAGATCGATACGCCCCGCGAGGCCGCTCGAAAGCGATGCCACCAGTCCTCCCTCGGCAGCCTCGACGATCAATGCGTCAATGCCATCGAGGTCTTCGGCGAGACCGAGGCCGGCGGCCGGCCCCATCACAAACAGGGCAGTTGCCCACATGTCGGCGGTACAAGCATCGGAAGCCCAGACAGTCGCACTCACCGCCTTTCGGGCCGGCATTCCGGTTCGCGGGTCGAGAAGATGATGGTACCGGATCCCCCCCGCTGTGAAGTACCGCTCATAGTCCCCTGAGGTCGCAACACTTCCATCAGCGAGTTCGAAAGTGGCAAGGACATGACCCGGTTCACGCGGATGCTTGATCCCGATCCGCCAGGGCTTCCCGTCAGGGCGCAGACCGATCGCCCGCAGATCGCCTCCCGCATCGACAAGCGCCCCCAGCACACCTCGCTCCCGTAGCAGGGAGATCGCCTGATCGACTGCGTACCCCTTCGCCACACCCCCCAGATCGAGGCCCATGCCCGGGCGGGCTGTCCTCAGCCGCCCGACCGCCGTGTCGATCTCCAGTGCACGGAAATCGACCAGACCGAGACGACCATCGATCTCCTCTGGTGATGGGACCCATCCCCCTCCCTGTTCAAAGCCCCACAATTCGACGACCGGACCCACCGTAATGTCAAAGGCGCCGTCGCTCAGGAGGGAACAGTGGTGCGATCTTCGCACGAGTTCCATCAGTTCGGGCCCCACCTCACTCCAGCCCCCCGCCTGTGCGTTGACCGCGGCGACTTCGCTCTGCGCTCCGCGCCAGCTACATATCTTCTCGACTCGCGCCATCTCGGCGAATGCCGCATCGATCGCCTCCTCGGCCAAGCGACGATCCGGATGATGGGCCTTTATAGTCACGACTGTGCCGATCAGCGCGCGGCTCTGCTCGCAGACCCCGGGAGTGGAGGATGAAGATGAGCAGCCCCAGCCGCCGATGCACGCCACCGCGATGACCGCGCCCCACCAGAAGGCCCGACTCCGCATTCGGACTGTACTACCCATCACGGTCTACCACGAAGTCAGCAAGCAGCAACAGCGTATCTTTCGCCTGAGACGGCGCAAGAGTGTCGATCGCCTCCTTCGCTCTCTCTGTGTACGTCCCGGCTACCTCTCTCGTCCGTTCCACTCCGCCGCGCTCCTTCACGAGCGCGATCGCCTCTTCCCACGACTCCTCGGTGCCTACGCCGCAGACATCGAGCATCTGAGCGATCCGCTGACGCTCTTCCGTCGATCCTTCTTTCAACATGTAGAGAAGGGGTAGGGTCACCCGCCCATCGCGGAGGTCGACCCCGACAGGCTTTCCCATCTTTCTTCCCGAACCGACGAAATCGAGCAGATCGTCCACGATCTGAAACGCGATCCCGAAATTCCATCCGAAGTCGGAGAGCGCCTCTCTATCCGCCTTGCTCCCGTCTGCTAACACGGAGCCGATCCGGCAGGATGCACGTATCAGAGAGGCTGTCTTGTCGCCGGCAATCGAGAGATATTCTTCCTCCCGCATTGTCACGTCCCCACGCCGGTCGGTCTGAATCAGCTCTGCAGCGCTCATGCGGCAGACCGTTTCGGCGACGATCCCGAGGATCGGGTGCATCTCCTCGTGCGACAGCATAGCGAGAGCCCTTGAATAGACATAGTCTCCTGCGAGGACGGAGACGCGATCGCTCCATTTGTGGTTGAGGGTTGCGATGCCGCGCCTCGTCTCGGCACCATCCACCATATCGTCGTGGACGAGCGTGGCCATATGGATCATTTCGATCATAGTAGCGGCACGAATGGCACTCTTCGACACCCCTTCCCCGATACTTCTCGAGGCGAGGATGACGAGCGCCGGCCGGAGGAGCTTCCCGCGGCCACTCAGCAAATGGCGCGTCACCCTGTCGACCGCCGGTATCTCCGACCGGAGCTCTTCCTCCAGGGCGCGCCCCACTTCCAGGAGATCGTCTACAATAGGTGCAAGGATGAGCTCGAGACTCATGTCCACTCCTCACGCGACTGTACGAGGCGGCTTTGCTGCAGGGCACAGCCTACCATATCGAATCGCGGCTGTCAAACGGAAAGGCCCCCTGCAGAGGGGGCCTTTCCCGAAAAGCGAGCGGAGAGATAACTGCTAGCTCATCCCCATCGTCGTCTTGTCAGCAGTCAAAGTTCCCGTCGGCTCGAAGGGCACCGCATTCGTGCCCATATTGTCGATCATCCACCGCGCATCATCTGCAAGATCGCATTCAGGATAGCGGTCGATGACGACCTGGAATGCCACCTTCGCCTTGTCGTAGTCGGTCAACATCTCTGAGTAGACGAACCCGATCATGAACTGCGCCTTATACGCCTCCCTGTGATCGGGAAAACGGTTCATCACTTCTCGATAATAGTTGATCGCTTCCTCGGGCTTCTCCTGTGCCTGAGCCTCTTCAGCAAGCTTGAACAGGTCGTCGAACGTGTGCTGCCCGACTTCTGGCTCCTCCTCCCCCATGATCCTCACGCGGTACCGCGTCTTCAGCGCCTCGTAGGCGTCTTCGGCGCCCTGTCGCTGACGCTCGGGCAACAGCTTCCGTCTCACCTCATCGCGCACCTCGTCGAGTGTCTTCGTGTACGATTCCTCGCGAGAATCGACTCTGATGACGTGGTAGCCCTTGTCGGTGTGAATCGGGCCTCCAATCTCGCCGGGCTGGAGCGCGAAGACGGCCTCTTCGAATTCCTCCGAGCTGCCCACGTAGGGAATGCGGCGGCCCTTCGTAACGAATCCTATACGTCCCCCTCGGTTCTTCGTGCCGCGATCGGTCGAATAGGTCTCTACCATCTCCTCGAAATCCGCGCCTCCCTCGAGCCGCCGCAACACGCGCCGCGCCTGCGCTTCTGTCTCACACAGCACGTGCCTGACATCAGCCTTCTCGGGCTCGATGAACTCGTCCGGATTCTCGCCGTAGTAGGCCTCGATATCTTCGTCTGAGACGAGTATCTCATCCCGGATCCGTTCCATAACTGTATCGAGTTCCTCATACCCGCCCGCATCCTTGCCGGTGACCTTGATCAGATGATAGCCACGCGAGGTCTCGACAGGATGGCTCACCTGGCCGACGGGCAGGGCAAAGGCGGCAACGACGAACTCCTCGAGGTTGCCCAGTCCGGGGATCGGCTCATCTTTGACAACCACGCCCACAGAGCCGCCTGCTCCTCTGGTCGCCAGATCTTTCGACAGCTCGCCCGCGAGAGCCGCGAAGTCCTCGCCGTCCTCGAGCCGCTGACGTGCCGCCAGCGCCTCTTCCTCGGTCTCGAAGAGAATATGGGAGACCGTGACGGACGGTTTGATCCTGAAGTCTTCCTTGTGCTCCCGGTAATAGGCTTCAAAGTCGGAGCGCGGAACTCCGGCCATCGCCCGAAGTACCTCTCCATCGTATGTCTCGGACAAGAGCCGCTTCTCGATGCTGTTGAGCCGTGTCGCTATATCCTCGCGCTTGTCGATCCCCTCATCCCGCGCGGCCCTCGAGAGCACCTCCCATCGGACCATGATGTCCAGGAGCTGCTTCTTACCTTCCTCAGTCGTATACTGCGCCCGGGCGTAAGGTGGCACCTCCTCGAGCAAGGCATCGAAATCGGCCTGGGTGATCCTCGCCGAACCGACCCTGGCCAAGACCTCTTCACGCCCCGCTCTCTGGCATCCCGCAACCACGAGCACCAAACAGATGATAGCCAGCCCTTTCCACAGTGTCAGAACCACCTGGGACGAACGCATGTCGATCCTCCTCCTGTTCCGGCAACTCTCAATCTCAGGCCATCGGCTGAGGAGCGATGGCCAAGAACCACAGCCAACCGTCAACCTGCCAGGTCCAGATCTGCCGCCACGGACAGATGTGGCCGCAGGGTCAGCAGCAACCCAGCCCAACCGGCATCCCTCGCCGACCATTTGACCCGAGAGGGATACAGGACTGCTTTATACTATGAACGGAGCAACTTGTCAAGGGTGCAACTCAACTCTTTCCACGGGCCTGTGCAACCCGATCGGCCGAGTCCGGGCAGAGAGCCAGGGCCCCGCTCTGAGAGAAGAATAGTCGCAAGGGCTACCTCCCTCCGGAGGAAGGCAGCCCTATAGAGGAGAAGAGTGTGCGTCTAGTTGAGATAGGCCTTGAGACGTTTTCCCTCTGGCAGCCGACGGAGTTTCTTGATCGCTGATTCCTTGATCTGCCGCACGCGCTCCCTGGTCAGACCGAGCTCGTCCCCGATCTGCTGCAGCGTCTGAACCTTCTCTCCGTCGATCCCGAAATAGAGCCTGAGGATGCGGCCTTCGCGCGGCGTAAGTACCTCTAACGCGGAGTCGATATCTCGCTGCAAGAATCGTTCCGAGAGCTCGTCGTCGATCCGGCTCGCGTCGGGATCGAGAAACCGTCCCGAGAGCTCCTCGTCACCCTCCCCGGCCCAGACGCCGTCAAGGGAGATGGGTGACCCGAGGGCCTCCTGCACCAGCTGCACATCTCGAGGGTTGACATCGAGCTCCAGCGCGATTTCGCGAACCGTGGGATCACGGTGATGTTCCTGCCCGAACCTCCGCCTCATGCGCCCGATCTTGTACGCCATGTTCGCCTTTTCGAGGGGAAGCCTGGTGATGCCGGACTGCTCCGCGATCGCCTGGAGGATCGACTGCCTCACCCACCAGATGGCGTAGGTGATAAACCGAAACCCCCTATCAGGATCGAAGCGCTTTGCCGCCTCGATGAGGCCCAGATTGCCCTGGTTGATGAGGTCGAGGAGACTGAGGCCGGACGGGCGGTACCTCTTGGCGACATCGACTGCAAACCTGAGGTTTGCCTTCACAAGGCGCTCCAACGCCTCGCGATCGCCCCTCCGCACCCGCTCGGCCAGTTCGCGCTCTTCCTCGGCGGTAAGCAGCTGCTCCTCGCCGATCTCCTCAAGATAGAGGCGGAGCGCTCTGTCCTCTGTGCAGTCCACGCCGCGGCTGCCGGTTGCGGACGATGTCCCCCGCGTTCTCCGCAAAAGATCCAACCCCCCTTCGAGCTTCAACTGAGAATTCAACGATATCTCCCATCACGAAAGGGCTACAGGTGCCTGCCCTGTGCCCATTTCTGTAACGCACGGCAGCCCCTGCAGGTTCCACATATCAGACGATATTTGGAAGAAAAAAGGCGTGGAGCCCCCTACCCCACGGAGCCACACATACCATATCCCCATCCCCCTGTCAACCCCAATCTTCGGGGGGGGTGCTGGTTGTGAAGGCGCGGCGGATGACTGTTAGTGTCTCGGCGGGCAGGGCGTAGTCCGTCAGCTCGGTGCGCTCTACCCACCGAACCTCCAGGGCGTCTGACCGGGCCTTCACGACGGCGGGCGGATGTCCCGCCGGGGCTGCCGCCACGTCGACGAGTATGTAGTGAAATCGAATCCGCCCCTGATCGTCCCGGATGATCCGCTCCGTCACCCCCACCACGTCTCCGACATCGATCTCTATTCCGCACTCTTCCCATATCTCGCGCTGAGCTGCCTGGGTGATCTTCTCCCCGAGCTCCAGCTTTCCTCCCGGGATCGACCATTCGCCGCGCCCGGGTTCCGCACCCCGACGGATCAGAAGCACTCGCTGGCCCCAGGTGACGACTGCCCCGACGGCAACGACGGGAGCACGAGGATACTCACCATTCCCGGCCTTGTTCACCTGTTCGCTGAGCATCTCTCGATTCTCTCCTCGGGGAATGGGCTGACCGCGCGCCCGCAAGCACAGGAACAGAATGCCGGGGAGGACGAGCGTGCCGGACGGCAACTCTCGACCCAATCCCCGGCTCGTACGCTTGCTCAGTGAGTTGCTGCAACCTCCTCATCCGTTCCGAGCAGCCGTCAGAAGCGGAACTCACTCCCCTGGTTCTGTCATCGGTCCTCGATTGCCGTTCAGGGGGCGATCGTAAATCTGAAGCTGGCCACATCCCAGGCATCGCTCGGCGGCGTGCCGAGGTATGTCCTGAACCGGTATTCTCCGATCGGTGCAGCCATAGGCACGGGAAGATCGGGGTGAACGGAGCGACAGGTCTGCGGGGGCATCGTCATGCGAACCGGCCTCTCGACTGGCACGGAGCCGCCGCCCGGAAGAAACGCGTGCGCGAGCAGCCAGAACGTCTGCCACTCATCAGTATGATTGCATAGCGAGACCCGGAAGCTGAGCGTCCCGCCGCCGTGTATCAGCGTGGAGTCGGGCTCGAGCGAGATCCCCACTGCCGGCTCCCACTCGTAGCGGAACACTCCCCCTCCCGTCGCGGCGTACACAGCCCTCCGGTCCGAGGGATCGATCGCGATATACTCGAGATCCTGGTTCGTGAGACCCTCGTTGATGACTTCCCAGAACACGCCGCCATCGAGGGAACGCGCCACCCCGGCCTCATCCGAGCCGGCGTAGATCACCTCCGGATTCTCCCACTCGAGCGCCAGGGCGCTTGCCTTGTACCACCACAAGGCGACATCCCACGAAGCCCCGCCATCGAGGGTCTTGTATATTCCGTCCGAGTAACTCCCCGCGCCGATCGCCGCATAGACCGTATTGGGCTCGAATGAATCGATGCCGAGCGACCGGACGGGAAGCGACGTGATCGGCAACGGAGTCCAGAGCCCGCCGCCGTTCTCCGTCTTGAACAGCGTCCCCCCGTCACAGCCCGCATAGGCCACATCGGGATCTGACGGGTGGACGGCTACGCACCGGAAGGAGTATTGGTCTAACCAGTCTCCATACCACTGACTGCCGTGGTTGGTGGTGCGCCAGATGCCCCCGCTCGCGTAGGGCGGGTCCGGGTTCCAGGAAGCGGCGTACAACACATCATGGTTGCCCGCGCACATCGCCAAAGCATCGCCGCAGTACATCCAATGAGAAACATTCCAATCGAGGCCGCCATTTGTCGTCACCCAGACGCCGTCCGACCAGCTGCCCAGCCCCCAGATCCCCCATACCCCATCCGGCACATCCGGATCCATCACCAGCTCCTTGAACGGAAAGTCATACTCGCACGGCCGAGACCAGCTTGATCCGCCATCAGTCGTCTTCCAGCAGCCCGTGAGAGCGCCGACATAGACGATCTGGCTGTTCGTTAGATCGACCGCCACACACTGGACGCTGTCGGCGGCAAGGCCGAGGTACGTCCATTCGTTCTCGCTGGCGCCGCACGTTCCCAGGACTAGAAATACGGCCACCACGAGGATCCCTGTCATCTTGAGCGTACGCATGAGAACAGCCTCCTCTCAAGTCCTTACACCGGAGAGACCTCCACTCCACCGGGTCACTGCCTTCGTCTATCCCGGAGTTTCTCGCACGAGCCTCGGGCTCGCGCCTCTCGCACAGATTCCCAGGCAGGTTGCCACAGACGCCTCGTCCCCCGGGCAATTCGGCTGACAAAGCGCCCAGAGGGACGGCTCAGCACACCTGCCGGAGCGTCATCCATCCTCCCTTATACCACATTTTAAGCACTGATGTCAACTATTAGTCTTTTCGCCGCAGGCAGCAACCTTCGCGTCAACTCAGGGTCGTTCCCGCGACAAGCGCCGCGCTCCATATCAAGGACCGACAGCCCGCCACAAGATCCCGCGCTCCACGTCAGCCACCAATAACCCGCCTCAGGCCCCGCGCTCGAGGCTCCCCATCCTCGCCGGTTTTGGCCTTGACCGGATACATGGTGGATGGTATCATCACAATCCAGTAAGAACGGCCGAGCTGGCCTCCGCCGAACGAGACCCCGGATCAGGGAGAAGCACTCGTCCGGCGAGTTCTTCAGGCGAATCGGTCATGACGCAACGTGTCCGACCTGCGGCATTCGCCGGTCACAGCATGCCCGCATCTGGAGAATGGATATCGCACTATGGTAGATACGACAAAGGCCCGACACGCCACCCTCCATATCACGGACCTCCGTTCACAGATCGTCGGAATCGAAACCCGGGTGCCCGTCCTCGACGGTTCGCTCCGGCAGTACATCAACTTCGACAACGCCGCGAGCACACCGGCCCTCAGGCCGGTCCTCGACTCGGTCACGAAGTTCCTGGAGTGGTACTCAAGTGTGCATCGTGGGGCCGGCTTCAAGTCGCAAGTCGCCACCCACGCGTACGAGGAGGCGCACAAGCGCGTAGCCTCCTTTGTCGGCGCGGACCCGGAGCGAAATACCGTCATCTTCGGTAAGAATACAACCGAAGCCATCAACAAGCTCTCGCGGCGCATCCCCCTCAACAACGACTCCGTCGTCATCTCCACCCTTCTCGAGCATCATTCGAACGACCTGCCCTGGAGACAGCAGACGCACGTGGAACACGTGCTCGTCCATGATAACGGAGAGCTCGACCTCGATGATCTGCAGGCGAAGCTCAACAAGTACGGAGATCGCGTGGCGCTCGTCGCAGTGAGCGGGGCATCGAACGTCACTGGGTGTCTGACCCCTATCCACGAGATCGCCGATCAGGCGCACAAAGTAAGCGCCCCGATTCTCGTCGACGCGGCACAGCTCGCCGCACACCGGGCGATCGACGTGAAGCCGGAAGGCGATCCTCAACACCTCGACTTCGTCGCTCTCTCGGGCCACAAGATGTACGCTCCCTTCGGCACCGGCGCCCTCATCGGCCCGCGCGTCCTGTTCGAGCAGGGCGACCCCGACTACGTGGGTGGGGGCACGGTCTCCATCGTCACACCGGATCAGGTACACTGGGCAGGACTTCCGGACCGGGAGGAGGCGGGCTCGCCAAACGTCGTCGGCGCCGTCGCGCTCGCAAGGGCGATCGAGACACTCCAACAGATAGACCTGGAGACGATCGCCGAGCACGAGCGTGAGCTGACCCGATACGCCCTCGACCGTATGACCGAGGTGGAAGGGTTCGTCCTGTACGGCCTCCCCTCCCTGGACCGCGACCGCCTCGGAGTCATCTGCTTCACCCTCGGTGACCTCCCCCACGCCCTCGTCTCCGCGATCCTCAGCTGTGAGTACGGCATCGGCACCCGCAACGGATGTTTCTGCGCTCATCCCTACGTAAAGCGCCTTCTTCACCTCACGCCCGACGAGGTACGGATGGTCATCGCCGACATCCTGCGCGGGGACCGATCATCGATACCGGGAATGGTCCGTGTCAGTTTTGGCATCTACAACACGGTCGAGGAGATCGACACGCTCATCACCGCGCTACGGGACATTGTGCGGGGGAAATACAAGGGGGAGTACTCCCTCAACTCAGTGACCGGAGAGTACTGGCCCAAGGGATTCGATCCCGACTTCAAAGACTACTTCACCCTCTAAGCGAGCAGCGGAGCCACTCTGTTGGAAGCGGACAACGACACGATCACGCTCGTGCCCGGCATCACCGTCGGGCACGCTCAGGATGAGACGGCCCTGACCGGGTGCACCGTCATCCTCCTCGGTGATGGGGCCGTCACCGGAGTCGACGTGCGCGGAGGCATGCCCGCCACCTTCGGCACGACAAGCATCGGCCCCACACGCACGAACGAGAGGCGCAATGCCGTCTTCTTCTCCGGAGGTTCGACCTTCGGGCTCGATGTTGCCCGCGGCATCATGCGGTATCTCGAAGAGCGGGGCATCGGCTGGCCCACCTCGCACGGCATCGTGCCCGCGGTATGCGGCGCCATCCTGTACGACCTGGGGATCGGGAGGAACGATGTCAGGCCCGACGCGGAGATGGGACTTCGGGCCTGCCGGGCGGCACGCGAGCTGCCGGTCGAAGAGGGTGCAGTCGGCGCAGGAACAGGGGCGACAGTGGGGAAGCTCCGGGGCATGGCGCGGGCAACAAAGGGCGGTCTCGGATCGAGCGCGGTGCGCTTCCCCAACGGCCTCGCCGTCGGTGCGATCGTAGCAGTCAACTCGATCGGCAACATATTCGATTGGGAGACGGGTACGACGATCGCCGGAGCACGCCGGGACGACGGGCAGGGCTTCGTCGAGCTCGAGGACCTGCTACCGGAACTGCTCGACCCCGTGCGACCGTTTCCCACACCGCCGCCCCAGGGACCCGGAGGGAATACGACGATCGGGCTCGTTGCCACCAACGCCGCGCTCTCCCACAAAGAGACGATCAAGATAGCCGAGATGGGCCACGACGGCCTGGCGAGAGCGATCCGCCCTGTCCACATGTCTGCCGACGGAGATACGATATTCGCCGCCGCAACGGGGGAGATCCCTGCGCGCCATGATGTCGTCGGACACGTCGCGGCAGAGATGCTGAGGAGAGCGATCCTGCGCGCCGTGCGCAAGGCCAGATCCGCGGGAGGATTCCCCGGACTCGCGGACACCACGGGCTGAGATGGAGAGATCCTCGGCCGGGCAGAGCAAACAGTATCCGGGGAGCATCACCACACGGCCCTCACCGCCAGGGTATCACCGCAGGCCCGGCTCTCCCGCTTGACTCAGAACCCGCACCCGGCAGATCGATCCTCACCAACGAATCGACATCAACGGGCACGTCGATCCCATGCGAAAACCACTGTACGACCGGCAGGCTGCAGAGTTTTGCCAGAGCCGCGAGCTGGCCAAGCGATGGGTCGAGGACGATGAGACCAGAGTGCAGCTCATCCTCGAGCATCTGGGCGATGCGGCTTCGATCCTCGACATAGGATGCGGCTGGGGGATGATGCTGGCAGAAGTTGCTAAGGCGAGAGAACGACGTACCGTCTGGCTCGCCGGCATCGACGAATCCCCGCATCGCCTGCAGGACCTGCGCGTAACCTGCCCGTGCGCGCTGGGCGCCGTGGCGCGTGCACCATACCTGCCCTTCCGCGACAGGAGCTTTGACGCTGTTATTACTTCACAGATGCTCCACGAGGTGGAGCTCTTCGGGGTGGAGCTCTTCGGCAGGCCGGAAGAAACATCATTGACCGTGCGGGAGATCGCCCGAGTGACGCGGCCGGGTGGCCGCTACCTCCTCCTCGACCATCTCGATCCCGGCCATGGGACCGTGGATGTGTCGCTCGACGCGAGAGGCAGAGAGCTTCTCACCCGATTCGCCGATGCCTTCCGCTACCGCCCCATCAATCCAGCAAAGCTCGGACCCGATCGCTATCGCCTGAGCAAGCGAGATCTCCAGGACTTCGTCACCAAGATCTGGTCGCTCGGCTCGCCGATGGAGACAATGGAGATGGAAGAAACACATTGCGTCTTCACCAGAAACCAGGTGAAGACGCTTCTCGAATCCGCCGGCTTCGACCTCGTCCGGTGGATCCGGTTCGAGCCGATCCGCACCGACCTCTCCCACCACAGCATCGCACTCGTCCGCGGACAGAGCTGGCGGAGGAAATTCCTCGCCGTCGCGCGCCGGGGACGCACACGGGGACGTTGGTAGGTTCTGTAGGTTACTGGCATTCCCGGGGACGTTGTCTCGGGGACGTTGGTAGGTTCTGTAGGTTACTGGCATTCCCGGGGACGCTGGTAGGTTCTGTGGGTTACTGACGCCTGCGGTGCCGGCTCGATCACCCTCAGGCAGGCCGTTGTCGGGCATGCCGCATGCGACCGCGGGGGGTTTCCTCGCGTATTGACAGCTGCGTCTCAAATCGATCGACCTCGAGCGAGACGCTCCCGGGTCTCGGAAATCGTCAGCGTTCACAGCCCCTACTCGATCGTACTCCCGGGCAATCGCTCTGCACCGGCTGCTGCCGCCGCGCTCCGCACAATGTTCTCGATCTCACTCATCACCTCGCCCGACAGGGGACGCGGTTCGTACGTGTCGACGAGTTCCTGCACCCGCTTCCTGGCCCGCGCGACTACGTCAGTGCCGCCGCGCTCCTCCCACCTCCGCCGACCAGCACGATCTATAATGAATGAAGGAATGCGTTGCTCATCCTTGAGCCACCTCAGCGTATGTTCGAGGGTGAGAAAGGTCGTGTTGTGATCCTCCGTATAGAGTGACCGCACGCGCTCCTCGTCCCGCATCGCCAGCCCGGCCGACAGGCGACGAGCCATGCCGATGATCTCGCAGTCGACGACGAGTTTCTCCGGGCTCTGGCAGCTCTCGAAGTCGAGCATGCCCGCCCCAGAGACGAGGTTTATCCCGGCGAGGATCGCAAGCACCGTGCCCATCCCTGATTCGAGCCCGGTCTGCATGTCGAGCACCTTCGTATCGCTCAATCCCATATACGTGTGGGTGGGTAAGCCGAAGTGCTTGCCCACCTCCGCGTACGCGCAGTCGATCATCATCGTCTCCACCGCGCCCATGGGCGTCGTCCCCTCGCGCATGTCGAAGATGGCCGGCGACCCCCCCCAGATAATTGGGGCGCCCGGGCATGCGAGCTGGTGGATGACGATCCCGCTCAGGTTCTCAGCAGCATGCTGGGTCACCGCGCCGATGAGCGTGACAGGGCCGGTGGCGCCGGCCAGCGGCATAGAGACGAGCTGGGCGGGAAGTCCGAAGCGGGCACAGTCGACCAGATTGCGGCAGGTGGCCTGGCTCCAGAGCAGAGGAGGTGACGGACAGACATCGAACACGGCCCTCGGCCGCGCCTTCAGCCCTCCTTCACCTCCTGAGGATGCGGCCAGAAGACGATGCATCACCAGCAGCCCCTCGCCGCTGAACGCACCCGTGACGATCGGTTTCTCCGTCAACTGCAGCAGAAGGTAGAGGCGATAGCTGTCCGCGATCGCCTCCGGGACGTCTGCGGCGATGATGGCTGTGCTCTGGGCATCGAGTTCATCCAGGCCTTCGGCGAGCTTCGCGAAGGAGATGATGTCTTCGGTCGTCGCTTTTCGGATGCGACGCGTATCGGCATCGAGCACATGGAGGGCAGCCGATCCCGGATCGAACTGCACCCTGTCGCCGGCATAGATGACCGCTGCCGTGCCCGCACGATCGAATAGCTCGACGCGGCGGGGAACCGTCGCCAGGGCCTTCTCCACCATCGGTGCTGTGAGGCGGGCCCGCTTCTGCTCAAGATCCACCTCAGCGCCGCCATCTGCCAACAGATCCAACGCCTCGGGCTCCTCGACGATGACTCCGACTGACTGCAAGAGCTCGCGCGCCTCATCGACGATCCGCTCAATGGTTGATCGCTCAAGCAAAGAGAGGCGCGGCCTCCGCGGCACCGAGCGCCCCTCGGTTCGCACTTCGTCACCCTGCGTCGTCTCTCTCGCCATCGCTCCCCCTCTTTGAAGTCCTCCCTATCGGCACGGCGTCAGCAGCGCCGACCCTTCACAGGTCCATACCTCAGCAGGACCCCTTCTCCACAACCATCACTATGAAACCGCCCTCACCCCCCCGATCAATCGTGCACCGAGGAGGTAGCGACACACGCCACGGGCAGCGACACACGCCACGCGTAGCGACACACGCTACACACCCAGTAGCTCCTTCGCCTTGCGCACCGCCTCCATCGCATCCTCGGCGTACGCATCGGCCTCGATCTGTTCCGCCCATTCCGCGGAGACGGGGGCGCCGCCGACCATGATCTTGAGGCCCTCCCGCTCCTGCGCCTCCTTGAGCGCCTCGACGACGGCGCGCTGATTGAGCATCGTCGTCGTCATCAGAGCCGAGAGACAGAGAAGCCGCGGCTTCACCTCCTTCACCTTCTCGACGAACGCCTCAGCACTCACATTCTTCCCCAGATCGACCACCCGAAACCCGGAAACAGAAAGCATCGTGGCCACGAGGTTCTTGCCCAGATCATGGATATCGTCCTTGACCGTTCCGATGAGGACGGTGGGACGTTCCCTCCCCGGCGCCTCCTTCGGCAGATGTACCTCGAGTATCTTCATCGCCCGGCCGACGGCATCGCCGGCGATCATGAGGTGAGGGATGTACGCCTCCCCCCGCTCGTACCTCTCCCCGAGCTGGCGCAGGCCGAACGTCAGCCCATCGTTAACGACGGTCATCGGGTCCACCCCCTGGTCGAGGGCCTTCTGCACCAGCTCTAACGTCCTCTCGCCCTGGACAGACAGAATGGAATCGACGATCTCCTCGATCACCGGACTAGTCGCGGCCTCAGCCATGTGAGCCTCCTATGATCAACGTGTGCCCTGCCGACCATCCCCAGCGTCTTACGCTGACGGCTGTGCGGAACCACCAACCTCGGACCCCGCGTGACGACCCGAAATCGGACGCCGGATCCACTTCGACAATCGATCTTGACAGATGCTACTGCGCCACACCGGTCTTGCAAACCGTCTTGAGGACTGTGGGGCGCGGCGAGGATTCTTCCCCCTCACAGATCCTCGTACCGCGCCCCTGTTCGTCACAATGACTTCTCTTGTCTCATCATGAGAAGAGCGAAGTCAACGTTGATCTCATTCGCGACGTCAGCACCGCCCTCCTACGGAACCACTCGGAAATGGAAGAAGTCCTGATCGAGAAGATCAGCAGGCGGATTCCCCACCTTCACCCGAAGCAGATACTCACCCAGCGGCGCAACGGCCGGCACCGGATGCTCCAGGTGCACAGACTGGCTCCCGCCGGGAGCAAGCGTCACCGGCCGGGGACCGACAAGCGGATTCCCGCTGTACGGTGACCCGTTCGGCAGCCACGCCTCGATCAGACCGTAGAAGCTCTGTGCTGACGAGCTCAGGTTCTGGACCGTCGCGGTATACCCGAGCGTGCCGCCGCGCGGCACCTCATACGCATCAGGCTCTACCATGACCGTCACCGCTGGCTGACCGGCGATCAACACATCGTCGATATACCAGCCCTCACGGTTTACCCCCCAGTCAGACGCAAACCGGAACCGGAACTGCACGGTCTGCCCCGAATAGGCGGCCAGATCGAACATGGCCTGCGTCCAGCCAAAGGAACCTGAGTAGACCATGGTCCCACCGGGCAGCGGGTTGTCCGAACCCGGGCGGATCGCGTGCGTATACCCCTCCTCAGGCATGATCTGGGTCCAGTTCAGCCCGCCGTCGATCGAGATCTCGACCAAACCGCCGTCGTACGCACTGTCAGGGTACATCGACGATGCCTCTGCATCCATCCAGTGCCAGAACGTCAACACGGGATTCTCGGGCAGGATCAGCTCGACCGTCATCAGACCTGCATCCAGCGAGTCGGCATAGTTGCCAGGACCCGTATCCCCGCACTTCCAGCTTACCGAACCGCCGGGCGTGTGGTTGAGCTCCGTCGACTGGTGCCACTGATCGTAATACCCTGGAGTGACCACCTCGTGCGTCCACCCGGCAGGCCCCTGCTCCATGTCGTCAAAGATGCCGCCTACCGTCACCCAGCAGGCATCGTAGCGCACATACCCGGCCTGCGCCTCCGCGGTCAGATCGAGCTGCGCCTGACGACCCTCAGGAGCAGTAGCCGCTGCCTCGACCACATACGCCGGCGAACCGACGCCCGTGCCGCCCGCAGCGATGTTCCCGTAGCTCGCACTCCCGCTCACCACGGTCACATACGGGTCGATCGTCGAGAGCGTCGCCTCCACCGAGGCAGCAAATCCCGAACCCTCATTGGCGAGCGTCACCGTCAGCTCCGCCGTCTCTCCGGGCTCCAGACGGCCATTGCCATTGCCGCCGCCGGTGTCGTCGATGATGTACGACTCAAACGCGAGCACCGGCGCGTGCACCGGAATGTTGAACGCGCTCGTCCACGTCGAATCGTAGATGTCCTCGGCTGTGATCGAGAACCCTGCCGTATGGCCATCAGGACAGACCGCCTTTGCCTCAAAGTCGTAGTCGTCCGGGCACCAGACAACCTGGTCAGGGTTGATGTCCCCGTAGTACTCGTAGTTGTCGCTGATCGTCATGTACGGATCGTCGGTCGCCAGCACGGCATCGACATCCTGAGCGGCCTCCACGCCGACGTTCTTGAGCGCAGCGGGGAGCCTGATCGGCTCGCCGATATCGACCTGTCCGTCATTGTTGCCGCCGACACTGTCGTCGATCAGATACTCGTCGAGAATGATATATGGACCCTCAGGCTGAATCACCTGTATCGTCCCCGTATACGGCAGGCCGTTGTGGGCGGTCACCGTCACCGCCATCTGTCCGGGCACCGTGGGCGATACCGTCAGCGTCACCTGCCCCGCAGCGTCCGTATACCCGGCCTCATACACCTCGCCCGGCTTCAACAGACAGACGAGCGCATCCTCGACAGAGCTCCCTCCCATCGACACGCTCACCGTCACGGGCTGCGTGCCGATCGGGATCGCTGCCGGGTAGCTGACCGTCATATCCTGGGGAACCGCGGTCCATACATCTGTCTCCGGATCCCCGAGCCACAGATACATCCGTATGTTCGCCTCGGCCAGGGACCCGTGCACCGGGATGATCCACGCATTCGCATGGTTCTCCGCATACCCGATCGTCCAGATCCCCAGATCGTAGATACCCTGATACAGCTGCTTGTCGAAGTCGTGGTTCGGAATCGTATACGACGGCTGGACCGCCGACAGATAGGCCATCGCCCCGTAGTCCGCCTTCATGAACGACTCGG
>LJUI01000118.1 GCA_001303705.1 candidate division TA06 bacterium SM23_40 | reverse complement strand
ATACCAGACCCGTACCAGTATCCGCCAGGACGACGCCCCATGCCCAGGCCGAAGAGCAAGAGCCAGAATAGACCTCCTCGCCTGCCGAAGAGTATCATAATGATCATGAAGAAGATCAGCGTGAGGAGGCCGGGTCCGCATCGCGCGGCCGAAGGCGGCGGAGGCACTGCTCTCGGCACGGAGCGCAGAGAGGCGAGCTCGACCCCGTACTCGCGGGCGACCAGGTCGGCGAGCTGCACCGTCGCCTGGAGCAGGCCCTGGCTGTACTCCTCGCGTCTGAAGAACGGCACCATGGTGTCCCGGATGATGCGGTCGGCCAGTGCGTCGGGCACCGCTCCCTCGAGCCCGTACCCGGTCTCGATCCTCACCTTGCGATCCTGAAGCGCAAACAGAAGAAGGAGTCCATTATCCTCCCCCGCCTGGCCGATCTTCCACGCTTCGAAAAGCCTGACACCGAACTCCTCGATCACGAGCGGTTGGGTCGTCTCGAGGGTCACAACAGCGATCTGGGCCGTGGTCACACGCTCGAGCTCCCCGGCGAGGTTGGCCATCATCGACTCATCGCCCGGCGAGATCACGTCCGCGAAGTCGTTCACGTATCCACGTGGGGCGGGAAGACTCACCTCCTGGGCGCGAGCCTTCCCGGAGTGCACGGAGACAAGCAGCACGATGAGGAGTGAGAGCACCCTTGTCGCCCTGGCCATCATCGACTTCATTCCCCTCCTTCGAACAGGCGATCTACAGCCACTGTCAGCTGATCGAGGGCCTCGAGGTACTTGCCGAAGAACGTCTCCGCGTCCTGCTTCCCGATCTTCTCGTCGGCCTGCTGGTCGTGCAGTACTTCGAGGAACGCCTGTCCGTCGACATTGAACTGCGAAGCAAGTGCGTCGATCACTTTCTCTTTCTCCCGAATCGGTCCGAGCCCTTTGAGACGGAGCATCGCGCGAAACGTCGGGATGAGCGCGCTCAGCGACTCTTTGAGCAGCATCTCGATCCCTTTACGCCCGAGGCCCACCTCGAGATACGCCTGGCGCAGCCTCACGAGCTTCCCCCGTAGCTGCTCCTCACACTCGAGCCGCAGCCGCTCGGGATCGATCTCGATCCCCTCTAGCGGATCCTCCCCGTAGATGACAACATGGTTCTCCTTCATCTCCAGGAATTCTATGGGAAAGACGTCGAGCGAGCGCTCGATGTTCTGCCTGGTGAGGAAAAGAGGCGCTGCGATCTTCTTCTTGATCCCGCGATCGACCAGTCTGAGGCTCTGGCGCAGGGTCTCGTACCCTAGCTCGCTGACAACGATGAGCAGATTGACATCGGAGCGCTTCGGCACAAAGTTGAGCCCGGTGGCGCTGCCGTAGACGACCATCGACTCAATCGTTTCGCCATGGAGCTGGAGCATCTGCTCGCAGAAGGGGACGATCCGCTTCCGCGCCGCCTCGGGTAATGTTTCGATATTGACCAGACTCTTCATCGCCGCTCCCCTCCACTACATTGAGTGAAGTCAAGAATGGACAGATAGGAGTGAATGCTACGTACCGGTGTGTCTCCTGCGGACACCATACTACACACTCGACACATCGGTGGCAAGCCATTTTCCGAGTGGTCGACCGTCACAGAATGCGGCGCACTACACCAAGTGCTAGCGCCGTGATCCATCTCGACGGATTCTTCTTCTGTCCGAAGTCGAATTTGTGCCACACTTTGTGAATCGACTCGGGAGTGTATCGACCGACCGGACCTCGCTTCGATACCAGGATCCCGGCCATCTCGCGGACCCTCCGGTCTCCGCGGACGTGGGGGAACCTCGAGACGACATCGAGGTACTTGAGTATCCGGTAGTCCGTATATGGATACTTGAGTTTTCCCCAGTTTGTTCCGATCTGCGAATCGTGGCCCGCATACTTGATCGTACCTCGCTTCTCCCAGCAACCGAGCATAAACTCCACTCCCCGCCGGGCCACATCGCTCTTCTGCAGCCGAGGATGGTGCGCGAAAGCGCCGAGCACAAACATCGTCGCGAGGGCGCAGCTCGGCTCCGCCTCCCTCGGCCGCCCGGGTTGTCCGGTATCCTTACACCACCATCCGCCATCGAGTCGCTGACGTGAACGCAGCCAGCGGTATGCGCGTTCCAGGCGCGCATCGCCGATCTTCCCGGCCTTGGCCAACGACTCTGTCAGGATGCCGGTGTGACAGTCAGCGGCCTGATCCGGATTATAGCCGAGGAATCCGCCGCTCTCGAGTTGGGTGTCGAATATGCATGCACATGCCCGAGATACGTGTTCGTCCTCGATCGTCAGGCCAAAGTCCGCCAGGGTCCCCACGAGCCAGAATGTGGTATTGTTCTTGGGCCACCAGGTGTGGAGGTCCTTCTTCCTTCCCCACCAGCCGTTCCTTTTCTGACGAGCCAGGATCGGACGGATCAGTTGGTGGTCGGGCACGGCATTCCTCGCCGCCTCGACCTCAGAGTCGTCTGGCTTCCGCCGGAGCAGGTCGGTCAACGTGCGATACCGCACCCATGGCTCCCCCTCGAGAAGCCACGGGAGAAGAGACTCATACATGGCCGGGTCGAGGTTGATCGAATCCATTCCCCTGTCCTCCCGCATTCTCCGAGGTTCGCTGCGCCATTCTGCCCGTCAGCGCAATCGCCTCGCACGGACTCAGCCTGACGCCCCACATCGCCCATATGGTGCCGCGCTCACCGAATCCGAACTTCCGTGGAGTTCAATAGTAGTTGCGCAGATGAGCGGCACGCGGATCCCGTCAGCTCGAACTCAGAAGATTGAGGCCGATCGATAGTAGCGATCCGGTGAGGACGTGTCAATGGTAGGATCGAAAGTAGACTTGGTGCCAGACACGAAAGGCAACCGCCCACGTCCTATGGATGTGTTTCGCCGCGCCCGGCCGAGAAGTACTATCCGCGCGAGGCGCCAGCACCTCACACGCATCAAAGACGGAACGGGCCCCGGGGACCAACACCCCGAAACCCGTTCTCCTTTCTTATTACGACACCCGCGCCTCCCCCCAACGCCACGGGCATCGCCCCTCACTATGCACTAGGGCGCAACGATCTCGAACTCAAACCGATCGTCATCGATCAGGTTCGCCGGCGGCACTCCCACCTGCACCTCATACGTGTACACTCCCAGCGGCGCACCCGCAGGCACCGGATGTGAGTAGTTCACCGTCACCGTCGCACCCGGATTCAACGTCACCGGAGTCGGCGGTACCACCGGATTGCCAGGGAACGGATTGCCATTGGGCAGGTACACATTCGCGCGTCCCCAGACCATCTGAACCTCATCCGTCCTGTTCGTCAGCCCGGCCACATAGCTCAACGTCCCTCCCTGGGGAACCGTCGTCGCCTGCGGCGCCAGATCGATCACGACCTCAGGCAGGAGGTAGTCCAGATATACTGCCATCACTTCCTGCTTGGTGTCAGGCGGCATCTGATCAATCATCGCACCGAAGACAAACGTCGAGTGGATCGCGCGGTAGTCGTGCCCGGCACCATCCCAATTCACCGCCCGGCCCTTGTTCTGCTGGCAGAGGAACAGGATCGTGCCCTCATCAGCCGCTATCTCATCCACATAGTAGTCGGGTTCCAGACCATACATATACCGGAGATGGAATCCATCCAGGATCGTCTCCGGCTGGCCGTAGAGGTGGTCGACATTGAAAGAGTAATTGCCATCTCCCACATAGATGCAGCCGAAGTACGGATAGAGGGGATCGTATGCGTGGAGGTACCCGAAGTCGTTCCCCTCGAGGTAGACACTTCCGCCGCTATCCATGTACTCCATCAATCGTGTTTGGTCCACCGGACCAATCTGATTTCCGCCCCCTCAGCAGTACCATCCCTGGACGACGAAGATGGCATCGTACTGGCTGAGGTCGGCCGGGAGATAGAGGAGGGTCGTAGCTTCAATGCCATTCTGCTCCAGCGCACGCTCAATGCCAAACTCGCAGCCGACATATCCCGCGCCCTCAGGGTCGTAGAACATGTTGTCGGCACCTGTGTCATGATCCCAGATGAGTATCTCCTGTGTCTGCGCCATTGCAGCCAGGCCCATCGTCATGAGGGCGATGGCTGCGACTGGCAGGTAGTATCGTCGCATCTCTCTCCTCCTTCTGCCTCTGTTCCCGGATCCCGACGGGAAGGCGCAGCACCGCTGGCCGCCTGCCTCCCGCTATCCCGTTAGACCTGCCGAGGGCGGGGGTGCCGTCGCACAGGCCACGGAGCCACCTGCTGGAATGTGAGCATAGCGCAAAATCGGCAATCTGTCAAGCACGAACCGCACCGGACGTGGGATCTCTCAAGTACATCGTATCCCGCACCGGACGAACCCGTGCCCGGACACTGCGCTCCCCGGACCGATGGCAGGGGCGCGCTCAGCCCCCGGTCAACGGCCGCATGACGCTGAGGCTCCAGCCGCACACGAGAACGACGGGCCTCGGAGCAGTTCGCCCAAGACCCGTCCTCTTCTCTCGTTTCATTTCGATGCTCGCGAGCTCCCCCCGCCGCGAACACCTATCGCCGCACCGCGGCCTACGGCGCCACGATCTCGAACTCAAACAGATCGTCATCGATCAGATTGGCCGGCGGCACTCCCACCTGCGCCTCATACGTGTACACTCCCAGCGGAGCACCCGCGGGCACCGGATGTGAGTAGTGCACCGTCACCGTCGCGCCGGCATTCAAAGTAACCTGAGTCGGCGCCACAACGGGATTACCCGGGAACGGCGAACCGCCGGGCAGGTACACGTTCGCCCGTCCATAGATCGTCTGCTGCTGGTCGGTCTTGTTGACGAGCGTCGCCGTGTAGCCCAGTGTCCCACCCTGGGGAATCGTCGTCGCGTCCGGCTCGAGATTCACCACGACCGACGGGAAGAGATAGCCCATGTATGCGGCCATCACATCATCCTTGGTGTCGGGGGGGGTCTGATCGATCATCGCGCCGAACACATATGTGGAATGCATCGAGCGATAGTCGTGATCTTCACCGTCCCACTTGATCAGTCGTCCGGCATTGATCTGGTCGCGGAACAGAATCGTGCCGCCATTGCTCTCTATCATGTCAACATAGACATCGGGACCCTGGCCGTACATATACCGGAGATGCCTCCCATCCAGCATCGTCCCCGCTTCTCCGTAGAGATGGTCGACATTGAAGGAGGAATTGCCGTCCCCTGTGTAAGTGCAGCCGAAGTATTCGTAGATCGGATCGTAGCGGTGTGAGTAACCGAAATCGTTCCCCTCCACGTAGACACTTCCGCCGGCATCCATGAACTCCATCAACCGAGATTGCTCCGCCGGAGCAATCGTCGATGCACCGGCTCAGCACCACCAGCCGAGTATGACGAAGACCACATCATACTGGCTGAGATCCATAGGAAGATAGAGAAGCGTCTCGTGGGTATAGCCGTTCCGAGTCAGGGCCCGCTGGACCCCGAACTCGCACCCGACGTAGCCTGCGCCCTCTGGATCGTAAAACATGTTGTCTGCGCCCTTATCGTGGTCCCAGATAAATATCTCTTGGGCTGGGACTATGACAGCGAGGCCCAGAACCAGGAGCATCATCGCTCCCACACCGAGGCCAAGTAGTCGCATCCTTTCCCTCCTTTGTCCTCTCTCTCGAGATCCCGACAGAGAAGTGGCGCGAGAGATCCTCCCAGACCACTCCCCTATTACTACGAATAGACCCGACGCTGGGGGATCGCGCCGGGCTTGCCACAACACAATCCACTAGGCTACTAGTCTAGCGCAAATTCCTGCCGCTGTCAAGCACGAAACCTCGGCAAAAAACCGATCTCCATTCCCCCTCCCGTCTCCATAGGTCATGATCACGCAATCCTCTGGCACAATCCTCCCGATCCTTCCGAAGCCGGAACAGAGTCTGGAGGACCCCCACAGGCCCGAAAGGCGCTTGACAGCCTGCTCGGACCTGGTGCATCATCATGTCGACGGCCGTACCCCGAGGTCGGCAGCGCCCGGAGCGCTGCCGAATCCGTCTCAGGCCGGGCACGTCGCCCGGCTGCTGTTCCGCCTCTCCGTCCTCGGGGGCCGGAGCACCCGGGCGGAGGTGCCCCAGGAAACGCGGACGAAGAGGAAGACCGGAACCGCGCACGTGCCGCCGCCGTCTGCACTCCTGGGCCCGTCCAAGAGAACGTCAAGGAGACCCTCGATTCCCACACCCAGGACGCCCGGGCGCACCAGACAGGTAGCCTCAGGAGACAACCAGCTGACGCGGGCGGGAGTCCCACAGAACTGGTGTTGCCAATGCAATCGAAGCACATCTCCATTCGGGGAGCAGCACAACATAACCTCAAGCAGATCGACCTCGATATTCCGCTCAATCGACTCGTCGTCGTCACCGGAGTGAGCGGCTCAGGCAAGTCGAGTCTCGCGTTCGACACGCTGTACGCCGAGGGCCAGCGGCGGTATGTCGAGACATTCTCTCCCTATGCCCGCCAGTTCCTCGACCGCATGGACAAGCCCCGGGCCGACAGTATCTCCGGCATTCCGCCAGCCATCGCCATCAGCCAGACGAATCCGGTCAAGACTTCCCGCTCGACGGTGGGTACGATGACGGAGATCACAGACTTCGTGAAGCTCCTGTTCGCCCGGGCGGCCACGCTGTACTGCGGCGGCTGCGGCAGGGAGGTGACGCGTGATACTCCGGAGAGGGTCTTCGACAGGCTGCTAGATGTCGCGCCGGGAGAAGAGGCCATCATAGCCTTCCCCCTGCCGGTCACGGCCTCGATCGATCCGGCCGATCTGGCAGCGGCACTGCAACGCCAGGGGTTCGTGCGCCTGTGGGTCGACGCCACGATCCTGGACCTCAGGGAGAACTCCGACCCCCAGACCATCCTGAGCAAGGCGCTGCCTGGCGTCTTCTCCGGATCCGATCGCCGGACCCGGCGCAGGGCCGGTACCACGCGCACGGCCCGCCCCCCTGGCCGGACCCGTGCCGCACAGGGGACTCATCCCCAGCTCGTCCTCGTCCTCGACCGGATACGGCTCGACAGGAAGAAACGGACACGGATCATCGACTCTCTCGAGTCCGCAGGCCGGTACGGCAGAGGGCAGATCATCGTCGTTCTGTCCGGCAGCCGCCAGATGACGTTCTCCGAGGACCTTCACTGTCCGGACTGCGACATCTCCTATGGCGATCCGGTGCCGAACCTCTTCTCGTTCAACAGCCCCCTGGGAGCCTGTCCCAACTGCCGGGGATTCGGGCGCACCATCGAGATCGATCCCGAACTCGTCATTCCGGACCCAGCCAAGTCACTCCGGGAAGGAGCGATCAGGCCGTGGACCACGCCGGCGTTCGAAGAGGGAACCGACGACCTGCTCCGCTTCTGCCGGCGCCGCAATATCCCGACCGATGTACCCTTCTCGGACCTGAGCGCGAAGCACCGACAGATGATCTGGGAAGGGACCCGGGATTTCTATGGCGTCGAAGGATTCTTCGAGTGGCTGGTGTCGAAGAGCTACAAAATGCACATCCGCGTGCTCCTCTCCAAGTACCGCGCCTACCGCACCTGCAGCATGTGCGGCGGCACCCGGTTCAGGGAGGAAACGCTCCTGTACCGTCTCGGCGGAAAGACTGTCTCCGACTTGTACCGAATGCCGATAGACCGCTGCTACGAGTTCTTCCACGATGGCGGATCCAGACCCCACGACGACGCGACCAACCTCATCATCGGGGAGATCGCGAGCCGCCTGCGTTATCTCCTCGACGTCGGCCTCGGTTATCTCACGCTCGACCGCCAGTCCCGGACCCTGTCGGGCGGCGAGGCAGAGCGGATCAGTCTCACCAGGGCACTGGGAACCTCGCTCGTGAACCCCCTCTACGTGCTGGACGAGCCGAGCATCGGCCTCCACCCCCGCGACGTCGGGCAACTCATCTCAGTGCTCCGCGGCCTTGCCGATCGGGGAAATACTGTTCTTGTCGTCGAGCACGATGCCGACATCATCCGCTCCGCCGACTACATCGTCGATCTGGGCCCGGGCCCGGGCGAGATGGGCGGCCAGGTCATCTATGCAGGAC
>LJUI01000117.1 GCA_001303705.1 candidate division TA06 bacterium SM23_40 | reverse complement strand
ACACCGCTCACCGCGCACTCCTCAGGGGCTGCGATCTCGCCATGGATGAACCACGTGCGGGAGACTGTGCTGGCGATCTGGGCGAGGATGGGGTGGGCAACCAGACAGATCCCCTCGAATCCTCGAAGGGCAGCCCGTACATCCTTTCCCAAGAGACCGACGGCCAGGCCTCCCCGGGACGGCACTCCCCTTCGGCGCCTCAGGATGTTGTACAGCCTGGTCGTCGTGCCGCCCCTTCCGCCGATCCAGTATACGCTTGCGACCGCGCTCCAGGCGAGGCGGGAGGTGCGCACCGATCTGTCGTGAGCCTTCCAGTATGAGAGACGTGATGCCGGATCGGGGAAGCCCCGCTCGAGGAGCGTCCAGACGCTATCGAGGTAGCTGGGATGGCCCCGTCCAATCTCGCTACTCAGTCCGATGATCGAAGGGCAGCTCATTGGCCGTCGTTTCGTTGTGGTGAGGTCCAGGGTCAACTCCGTGGGTCAGCTCATGATACCGGCGATCACCTTCCAATGCAACCGTTCCCTGTCCCGTCCCCGATTTTCGTTGACTGGTGCGGACTTCGACCGTATCATGGATGCAACGTGCGTTCTGTCCGGTGCGGCGACGCTTCGTGGTGTCCTGTATCCGGCGTCCGTGGCATCCGGTGCCGGTCGAGGCGTGAGACCGGCTATCGAAGGGAGACCCCGGTTCTGCCGGGAGCCGGACACGGCTCTGCCGCCAGTCCGGCGCAGATGCGGCAGCGCTCTCCCCTGCGGGCCGTGCCCCAACGTAGTGCTGACGGTTGGGGACAATCTTCGGGCAGTTCTGGTAGCGAAGGGAGTCTGTGCATGGATAGAGATATGCAGATCGTCTTCCCCGGCGGCAAGAGAGTGGATGCCATCTATAAAGGATTCACGATCAAGACCGATCAGGCAAAACATGCAGGGGGCGATGGGTCTGCTCCCGCGCCGTTCGACCTCTTTCTCGTATCGATCGGTGCCTGCGCTGGCATATACGTACTTGTCTTCTGCCAGCAACGGAATCTGCCGACCGAAAATATGAAGCTCATTCTCCGCACTGAGTTGAACGCCGAGACGCGGATGATCGGCAAGATTACTATCGAGATCCAGGTTCCTCCCGAGTTTCCGGACAAATATAAGGAGGCGGTGATACGGTCTGCAGAGTTCTGTGCTGTCACGAAGCACATGTATGATCCGCCGCAGATAATGGTTCATACGAGCAAGGTGGGAGCCGAGCAGTGAACGCGCGGGGACTCTGTCTGGATGCGCGGGAGTCAACGGTGGACTGCAGGGAGCAGCAGGTCTATTCTGAGAGCCAGCAGAGGTGATGGAGGGTGTATGGCAGTCGTTTCGCGAGAACTCAAGTGCCGTACCAAGGGCAATGGTGATGCCATCGATATTACGGGCGATACGGCCCGCGTTGTGCAGGAAAGCAGGCTGCGGTCCGGCATCGTTACGCTCTTCGTGCCCGGATCGACGGGCGCCGTCACGACGATCGAGTTCGAGCCCGGGGCAGTATCAGACCTGAACCGGCTGTTCGACGAGATCGTGCCTCCCAACCGCGACTATCAGCATCACCTGCGGTGGGGCGATGACAACGGCCACTCCCACGTGCGTGCGGCTTTGCTCGGCCCGAGCCTCACGGTCCCGTTCGCCGACGGGGAGCTCTCCCTGGGGACCTGGCAGCAGATCGTCTTCGTCGACTTCGATACGGGGCCGCGCCAGCGACGTATCGTCGCCCAGGTGATCGGGGAATGAGTAGCTGGTGTCGGATCCGGGGATAAGAGGGCGTTTCTTTCGAATCGATGAATGTCACTGGATAGACGATGGGGGCATAGCCGAAGGAAGGGTTCGGATTTCGAGGGAGGCCGCTCATGGCGTATGAGTTCCCAGAGACAATCTTCGCCACATCGCTCAACCATTTTCAGCAGTGTCCGTTCAGATTCCGCTGTCACAACGACAAGGATGTGAAAGCGGTATTCAAGCCGTCACCCGAGCAGTTCGTCGGTGAGGCGGTTCACGGAGCGCTCCGGCTCTTCTTTGACATCAACGAGGTGCCCATCCACGAGCGCCGACCGGAGGCGATCGGCGATCTCATGAGGAAAGCGTGGGCGCGCGTGACCAAGGGCTTCCAGTCTCCCTATAGGGCGGAGGAGCGCGTTGCTCTGTTCGGGTCCGTCGAGCAGGAGCGCGCCCAGGGGCTGGCCGCCATCGATATGTTGGAGAGCTACTTGAGGACGGCCGATCTCTCGGTAGTGCCCATCGCGCTCGAAGACTGGCAGCACGCGGCCATCGATGGGGTGAGACTCGGAGGGAAGATCGACCGTGTCGACAAGGAGGGAGACGACCGGGTCGCCGTGTGGGATTATAAGACCGGGAAGCTGCCATATCATAGGACCGTGGAGAAGATCGTCGAAAACGACTTCCAGCTCCCGGTCTATGCGCTCATCGCAGGAGAACTCTATCCCTTCGCCGGTTCGCTCCGCGTCGGGTTCATCTACATCAGGTATTCTCAGGTGTTCGATGTGGTGTGGGATCGGGATGACCTGGCGGCGCAGCGCAGGCGGATTCTCGGTGTCATTGAGATGATCCGTGGAGAGGATGAATTCCGGCCTGTCGTCAACCGGCTCTGTCCCTGGTGTGACTATCTCGAGATCTGCCCCATGCGGGAGGAGATCGAAGGCGCCGCAGCAAAGGTGGACGAGGTGAGCTGGTAGGTGCTGCCCCTCGTGGCGGCAGAAACGTTCGCCCTCTCGATGACTCAATCCTGAGGTCGTTGGCTGCCCCCACTTTTTCGTTGACAGATTGCCTGCCGATTGCCATTATTGGGGCGCGCGGTGAGTGCCTGTGCGCGGGTGCCGCGCGAGGGAGTCTGTTTCCAGGTGCGTCCGCCAGCGGATATCCGTGAGCGGGCGTTCAACTCATCAACGGTTGTGCAGACGGGCAACACATCAAAGTCAGCGCGGAAGCGAGGAGTGAATAGATCGATGCGCGTCCTATCAGGTATCCAGCCGTCCGGGTCTCTACATATAGGCAACTACTTCGGGATGATGCGGCGAATGATCGCGTACCAGGAGGAGCATGAGCTCTACGGGCTCGATCCCGAGAAGGCGATCTTCTGGGTCCAATCCGACGTGCCCGAGGTGACCGAGCTCACCTGGATCCTTTCGAACGTCACGCCGATGGGACTCCTGCAGCGCTGCCATTCGTACAAGGACAAGATCGCGAGGGGATTATCGCCCAACCACGGACTCTTCGCCTATCCCGTGTTGATGGCAGCAGACATCCTTCTCTATCAGTCGGAGATCATCCCGGTCGGCAAGGATCAGAAGCAGCACGTCGAGGTGGCGCGTGATATCGCCATCAAGTTCAACCAGACATACGGCGAGACCTTCGTCATCCCGGAGCCGGAGATCGAGGACGAAGTGGCGGTCGTCCCCGGGATTGACGGACAGAAGATGTCGAAGAGCTACGACAACACGATCGAGATCTTCGCTGACGAGGAATCTGTGCGTCAAAAGGTGATGGGAATCGTCACCGATTCACGGCCGATCGACGAAAAGAAGGATCCTGAGGCTGACAATCTGTTCTTGCTGTACAAGTTATTCGCCGCGCCGGAGGATGCGGCGAGTCTTGCCGACCGATATCGGACGGGCGGCGTGCGGTACAGCGAGGTCAAGAAGGAACTGTTCAGTCTCATAATCGACTACTTCGGTCCCTATCGGAGGAAGCGCGCGCAGCTGGCGAAGGATCCGAGTGTGGTTCGTGAGATCCTCCGCCGCGGCGCGGAGAGGGCGCGGGAACGGGCCGCCCCGACGATCGAGAAGGTGCGGGAGCGGGTGGGGATCAAATACTGAGGGCGAGGTTCCCGCCACACGGGAATAGAATCGGCAGCCCATGTACCAGGCCGGATGGCCGCGGGCTGCCGATCGTCTTTTCTCGCCTGGCAGCCGATCGCTCTTCTGCGATCAGCCGATTGAGCGGTCAGCGTCTGCGGACTGCCGGCGCCGCCGCAGCGACCTCCGTCAGCGTGCGAGCGCGGCCGCTGCGATCAGGTTGTCGGCGAACAGCTTCGAGTAGTCGCTGTTGGGTAGGACGGTGGCCAGTAGCCTGGCGCCGAATTGGGCAGCCTCCTCCGGGGGGAGGCAGTATTGCATCTCGTTGAATTCCTTGCGATAGGCGGCGACCTCGTCAGCCACATCCTTGTTATTGATGACGACCTCGGCCGTGAATCCGGCAAGTCTGTCGAAATCCCTCTCCTGCATTCCAAACCGTGTCATCTCCTGGACGCCCGTCCGGATCCCGCTCGAGTTGATGAAGCTGGGATCATCGGGGAGTGCCTGGTAGTTGGCGACGATGTTGTTCTCCTCGAGTCGCCTGGCGATGTCCTCTCCGATCCCGTACTTCCTCACCCGCAGCAGGACCTGATGAGTCTCAGTGTATCCGTCACTGGGATCGCCCTCTACCTCGACACCGTAGGCGACCAGGGCCTTAGCCCAGGCCTTGGCGTTCTTGCGCACCTGGCTCTGGTACTCCTCCTTGAACGCGTTCATCTCATAGGTGGCGAGGAGGAGAGCGAGCAGCGTGCCGAGATGATGATTGCTCGTGGAACCGGGGAATGCACGGCTCTTCGTCTCGATCCACAGCTTGCGGAGCGGCGTCCCTTTTTCCATGTTGCTGGCCACGACGCCGCGTTGGGGCCCGAAGAACGTCTTGTGAGTGCTCCCGGTGACGATGTCAGCCCCCTCAGCGAGCGGTTCCTGAAACAGACCGTACAGACCGAGGACGTGGGCCATATCGTACATGAGGATCGGCGGGGGATCGAGCTCAGCCGCGATCCTGGCCACGAATCTGACCGGCTCGCGATAGATGAACATGCTCTTCCCGAAGACGACCAGTTCCGGACGGTGCGTCCGGAGGAGGTCCTCGAGCTTGGTTTCGTCGGTCCTGTACGGATTGTCCTCGCGGATGGGGAAGTTGACGACTGCCTCTTTCCCTGTCTCCGGATCGATCTCGACGTAGTTGAAGAGCGCGCCCATCGGCTGCGAACTGAGATGTCCCCCCTTGGTCAGGTCATTGTTCATCACTGAGCGCATGCGCCTGAATGGCTGCCCCGGGGCGTTCTCCCGGTTGATGAGCTTCGTCACGGCCTTGAAGACGACCTCGTTCGCCATCTGGCCGCTGATCGGGCGGAGTTCGACCTCCGAGCACCCGAAGTACGTGCATAGCTCGGCACGCGCCTCCTCCTCAACCTCGCGGATGAAATCGATTCCCTGGTAGAAGTAGATCTCCTTCCCCTTCATCGTGCGGTGTTCGGCATATCTGCCGGCCGGATCGGAGATCTCGCACATCTTCACCAGCAGGCTCGGCGTCGTCTCTGACGGGATGAGGTTGAAGCAGCGATGTTGGCGCCATGAGTTGTTCTCGGCAGCCCGCTCGACGAGGTTGGCGATACGCTCGCGGAGTGTAGCCATGCTCTCCCCTCCCTATGTAAGTACCCTTGAGTTTATGCCTGACAGGCCTCCCGCCCAGCATACACGAGAACCGCCGACAAGTCAATGGGAGACGTTGGTAGGTTCAGCCCGGAGGGACGTACCTTGGAAATGAAGGTTATTGAGTTATGCCAACGGAGGAGGCGGGCGTGCGAAGGCTGGATCGCAATAACCTTCAAAACCCAGGTACGTCCCGGGTCTGTATTTTATTGGGATTTTTTGTTGACATGGGCGGTGGTCCGGGGTAGAGTTGGTGTGGCGGGCGGTGGGAGGCGTCTGGCCGCCGGACAGGATTGTGGCCGATGGCAGATGTCCCGCTGCCCGGGCCTACGGTGGGCGATCCGAGAGAGCTGGCAGGCGGAGATGATGGCGACGTAGGCGGCCCGAGCGGAGAGACTGCTCGGGTTTATCGTCTTCTGAGAGACCCGGGGACGTTGGTAGGTTCAGAAGGTTGGGGGGTAGTCTCCACAATATGAGATAATGAGCTCTGCTGAGCGGAGCGGCGTCCGTCTCGATTTCGATGTCGTAAGATCCGCTGTGCTTCACGGTTGCGGCGTCGGCTCGAGACGGACGATTTTTTATATTTTTCTCTTGACTTACACCTTACTTACACCTATAATGAGTACCGGCATGATAGCCTGTGGTCGATAGTCAACGGGCGACGCACGACGGGTGAGGGTGATGGGTGGCAGGTGGCAGGTGGCAGGTGATAGGCGACGGCTGACAACCGAGGATACCGAATGATCTCCCGTAGCGATGAGAAGCATATCACGAAGAGAACGGCGTGTGTGAGGAGAGGCCGAGCATGATGATGCTGACCAGGCGGCAACGAGAGGTCTATGAATTCATCCGGGCCTATGTAGCCCGGGAAGGAGTGGCCCCTTCATATGACGAAATCCGCCGGCATTTCGGATTTCGCTCGCTCAACTCCGTGCAGAAACATCTGAGGCGGCTCGCGGAGAAGGGCGTGATCCAGAGCCCGTGGAGGAACCAGAAGCGGGCCCTTGCGCTGGTGGATTGGGAGCGGAGCGGAACGGTCGAACTGCCGCTGTTGGGACCGGTCGCCGCGGGGCGTCCGCTTGAGGTGGTGGAGCAGCCGGGAACGGTCGAGGTGCCGCAGGCCATGCTCCACCACGGCGAGCACTATGCGCTCGAAGTAGAGGGCCAGTCTATGGTCGATGACGGGATCCTCGATGGTGACCTGTTGATCGTCAAGCGGCAGGAGACGGCCGACGATGGGCAGACAGTGGTGGCGTTGGTCGATGGCGAGGCGACGGTGAAGCGGTTCTATCGCACCGGGGCAGGGGTCGAGCTTCGTCCGGCCAACGCCGCCCTCAGCCCCATCGTGGTGACCGAGGGTGAGTTCTCGATCCGCGGTGTGGTGGTGGGGCTGATTCGGAACTATGGAGCGTCACATTATACATCTTGACATCGCCGCCTTTGGGGTGGCGGTCGAGGAGGTGCGGGAACCGCGGCTGCGCGGCAGGCCGGTCGTCATCGGTGTGCCGGGAGCGGCCCGGGCAGCGGTGCGCTGCGCCTCCATCGAGGCCTACCGTGCCGGCATCCGCAAGGGGATGCCGCTCGCACATGCGCGTCGGTGGTGCCGGGACCTGGTGGTGATCCCCCCCAACGAGATACTGTACCGGGCCGCATCCCGCTCGGTGTACGAGGTACTGGGGGAGTTCTCGCCCCTGGTGGAGCCGTCCTCATACGGTCATCTCTTCATCGACATAACCGGGACGCGGCGTCTCTTCGGCGAACCCAGGGATGTGGCGGCGAGGATGCGGCGGGAGATATCGAGCCGGCTCTCGCTCAGGGGGACGGTCGGCATCGCATCGAATAAACTTGTGAGCAGAGTGGCGGCCAGGATCATCCAGCCTGATGGGGACGTCTGCGATGTCGAACATGGGGGCGAGGCAGCCTTTCTCGCGCCGCTGACCGTGCGTGTGTTGCCGGAATTGAAACAGGACACCGAGGAGGTGCTTGTTGAGGAACTGAATATTCGCCTCATCCGCCAGCTGGCGGTGATACCGATCGGTTATCTCACCGTCGTCTTCGGGCGTGTTGCCTATGTGCTTCATCGGCAGGCGTTGGGGATCGATCCCACTCCGGTGCGCCCGCCGCAGCGGAGGCCGGCGATCGTCGAGGAAGGTTTCCTGGCGGAGGATACGAACGACGATCGGCGTCTCCTCGCTGAACTCTATGCGATGAGCGAGCGAGCGGCGCATCGGTTGCGAAAGGGGGGTGTAGTGGCGAGGCGGCTGACGCTCACGCTCCGCTATGCCGATCATGTCGAGCGGGTGCGGCGCACCAGGCTCGATGGTCGGGGGCAAGGTAGCGGTAGATCGCGCGGTGACGGCCGGCCGCGGCTCGACCGCGCAGGGTTCGACGAGAGGACGACTCTCGATATGTATCTTTTCCGCCACGTTGAGTCCCTGTTCTTCCAGGCCTGCGACCGAAGGCAGCGTGTGCGCCATCTCTCGATCCAGCTTACCGACCTGATTGTGCGCACCCGCCAGCTCGATCTCTTCGGCTGTACGGGAGAGAACAGAGCTGCCCGCTCGTCCGGGCGAGAAGGTGTGCAAAGGGATCGCGAACTGGTCGCGGCGATCGACAGGATCCGTGAAAAGTATGGCGGCGAGGCCATTCGGATGGGACGGGTGCTCTGATGATAGGACAGGTGTCCCGATGATGGAGCGGGTGCCCTGATAATGGGACAGGTGTTCTGATGATGGGGCGGGCGTCCCGATGGGACAGATGCTCCGATGGTGGGACGGGTACTCCGATGATGGAATAAGAGTTTCGATGGGACAGGTACTCTAATGATGAAACAGGTACTCTGATGTCGCGGTTCGTCCATCTCCATGTCCATAGTTACTACTCGATGATGCGGGGGACGGCACCAATCGAGGATGTCTGTCGTGTCGCCAGAGCGCGGGGAATGGATACCCTGGCGCTCACCGATACGAATGGACTCTATGGACTCATCATATTCCTCCAGGTGGCGAAGGAGTTCGGCATCCACCCTATCATCGGTGCCGAGCTCGTGACGGGCGATGAGCGCGCTGTGGTGCTGGCACGGAGTCGTCGGGGATATGAGACTCTCTGTCGTCTCATCTCGCAGCGCCACTGCGATGAGAAGTTCTCCCTGGCCCGCGCTCTGGTCCACGACCGCGAGGGAATCGTCGTATTGAGCGACTCGGTCGGGCTCCTCCGCCAGCTCGCCAGTCCCCTTCTCCGGTCGGCCGGCCATCTCTGGCGGCCGACCGGAACGGGCCATCCACCCCGCGGGCGAGGTCATGGGGTCTGTCGGGCAGGCGGCGGAGACGCATCAACGTACGTGTCTCTGTCCGCGGCGACGTCCGCAGCCGAGGTCGCTCCTCTCTATGCCGAGCTCCGGCCCGGCGGGACGACAGACGAAGTGGTGTGCCTCGCCCGTGAGCTCGGCATCCCTCCGGTGGCGACGAATGCCGTCCACTTCCTCGATCCCGAGGAGTTCGTTATCCACCGGCTGGTGCGGGCGATCGATTGCAATACCAAACTGTCGCGCCTGCCTCCACGGGAGCTCGCCCCGCGGAGCGCCTGGCTCAAGCCGCCGCATGAAATGGCGAAGGCCTTCGTCTACTGTCCCGAGGCCCTGAAGAACGCGACACGGATCGCGGCTGCCTGTGTCGTCGACTGGGAGTTTCGTGAATTCGCCTTCCCCGATTTCGCGGGGCCGGGGAAGGATCGCGCCCTGCAGACGCTGCGCGCCCGCTCCTATGAGGGCGCGCGCCGCCGGTACGGTATTCCCGAGGAAAAGGAGCTGCCGCGCGAGCTGGTCGAGCGGCTCGAACACGAACTCGCGATCATCGGAGAGAAGGGATTTGCCAGCTACTTCCTCATCGTCGAGGACATCGTCTCGCGCTTTCCGCGCACCTGCGGACGCGGTTCGGCCGCCGCCAGCATCGTCTCCTACAGTCTTGGCATCACCCATGTCGATCCCATCGAGTACCATCTGTTTTTCGAGCGGTTTCTCAATCCGGGCCGGAAGGACGCGCCCGACATCGATGTCGATTTCCCCTGGGACGAGCGCGACGATGTGCTCGATTATGTCTTTCGGCGGTATGGCACAGACCGCGCGGCGATGGTGGCGAATCACGTCTGTCTGCGGGCGCGGGCCGCGGTCCGCGAGATCGCCAAGGTCTATGGCCTGCCCGAGGGGGAGATCAGGAATGTCACCGGACGGTTGAGACAACTCTGGGGCAGGCATCGGCTCCCCGGCCTCATCCAGCACCATCCCCTGTTCAAAGATATCGATCTCTCACCCCCCTGGCCGGAGATCATCAACCTCGCCCTGGCGATCGACGGATTTCCCCGCCACCTCTCCGTCCATTGCGGAGGGATGATCATCGTCCCCGATGCGATCAGTCGCCACGTGCCGATGGAGCCGGCGCCGAAAGGAGTCAACATCATCCAGTGGGAGAAGGATCAGGCCGAGGACAGCGGATTGGTCAAGATCGATCTATTGGGGAACCGTTCGCTGGCGGTGATCCGCGACGTGCTCGCGGCGGTGAAGGCGAACTATGGGATCGAGATCGACTACCGGACCTGGGATCCGCTCCACGATCCGGCGACCCAGCAGTTGATCGCGCGCGGCGACACGATCGGCGTCTTCTATGTCGAGTCGCCGGCCATGCGCCAGCTCCAGGAGAAGACGGGGACCGGCGACTTCGAACATCTGGTGATCCATAGCTCGATCATCCGCCCTGCCGCCAACACCTACATCAGAGAGTACGTCCGTCGCCTCCACGGCGGCGCCTATACTTCGCTCCATCCCATTCTCGATGAACTCCTCCGGGAGACCTACGGGATCATGTGCTATCAGGAGGATGTCACCAAGGTCGCCATGGCGATGGCGGGGTTCGATGCCGTCGATGGAGATGGGCTGCGGAAGGCGCTCTCCAGGAAGCGGGCGCAGAAGCAGCTCCGGGATTATCGGGACCAGTTCTACGGGGGAGCGGGGGCGCGGGGCGTGGCCCGTGAGGTGATCGACCGGGTGTGGGAGATGATCCTCAGCTTCAGCGGGTATAGCTTCTGTAAGCCGCACAGCGCCTCGTATGCGCTCGTCTCGTTCAAGTCGGCCTATCTGCGCGCCCACTATCCTGCCGAGTTCATGGCCGCGGTCATCTCCAATCAGGGCGGATACTATGCGACATTCGCCTATGTCTCCGAGGCGAAGCGAATGGGTCTGGCGGTGCTCCCGCCCGACATCAATCTGAGCGAGGAGCCGTACACCGGGGTGGACCGCGAGGTGCGCGTCGGGCTGATGCAGCTCAAGGGGCTTTCTTCGGCCGGCCTGGAGGCGATCCTCGAGGAGCGGCGGCGAGGGGGACCATATAGATCGTTCGCCGAATTCCTCGATCGGGTCGACGTCGATCCATCGGACGTGAAGGTGCTCATCAAGGCGGGGTGCTTCGACTCGATCGCCCGGGGGAGGACGCGGCCTCAGCTCATGTGGCAACTGTACGCGGTGATGGGCGAGCGGCGCCTGGGGAAACATCTCGACGATCCTCTTCCCGAGGTTCCCGATTACGACGAAGGGATGCTCCTTCGCCATGAAGTAGAGGTGCTCGGGTTCCTGGTCAGCCGCCACCCGCTGACCCTCTTCGAGGATGAGCTACGGGACATCTCGTAT
>LJUI01000116.1 GCA_001303705.1 candidate division TA06 bacterium SM23_40 | reverse complement strand
CATCGGGGTTGGCGGATAGGACCTCGTCACGTGCCGCAGGGTCGGCCAGCCGGTGGACCGCACGAGCCTGAGACGCGAGATCGAGGAGGGAGAAATCGATCAGGTTGTTCTCGAACGTGGACTCCATCCGGTCCATAGCCCGATCCCGGTGAGCAGGTGTGATCTCCAGCTCCTCGGCAGTGCGGGTCACTTTCTCACGGTACATATTGAGCGTCTTCACACGGTCCCTCTCTTCGAGGGGCACACACAGGGCTCCGTACAGGCCCTGTCTCGGGAGTCCCGCGAGGTCGCCGCTGACATCGCGAAGGTCTCGGCCGAGAAGCGGACGGCGGCGGAGTCCTGCTTCGACGAAGGTGAGCCCAAATCCTTCGAGGACCGAGGTCGTGCCTATCGCGTCGGCGGAGGCGAGAAGGGGATCGAAGGATATCGCCTCTCCGATGAGATCCGGGCCGAATCCAAGAACAGCGGGGAGATCCTCCCTGCGCAGACATTCTTTCACCATTTCTGCATAGGGACGTTCCGGATCGGAATTGCAGTCGAGCGTGATGAGGAGCCTCCACCCGTCGCCCAGCAGCCTGAGGAGCAGAGCGAGCTCGAGGACGTTCTTGCGGCGGATTGTCCTGAGTGGAGCGACGAGCCACTTGCCGCCGGGTTCGAAGCGATACGCGTGACCGCGCCCCCAGGCAGCGATGCGCCGTGCAACACCGGCGCGCTCGTGCGGAGAGAAGGGGCGAACAGAACGGGGCATTGGAACAGGATCGGGAACCGAGAAGACGTTCGACTCGGGATACCCTGCTCTCGTAAGTCTGTTCCGGTCCGCTGTTGTGAGGGTAATGACCGATAGCCCTGGAGCTGCCGGGAACGGAGTCCGCACACCACCGCGTCCACAGCACTGCCGAAGGGTTCTCAGATTGTCCAGGCGTCCACATTCTGCGAAGTCATGAATGTGGAACAGAATCCGCAGACCAGGCGCGCGTTGCGGGAGTTGGCTGACTGCCTCGGTCACCAGGGGGTTTTTCCCGAGCGTAGGATTGTGAACCCAGAGCACGTCTGCGTCTATCGCATTGCAGGCCGCGGTGAGTTGTTGTGCGAGTCGGATTGCCTCGGCCTCGAATTCGAGTTGTGAGGGCCAGGGGTCGGACCGATAGTCGAGAACAGGCCACGTCTGAACGTTGATGGCCAGACCTCCGTCCCAGATCGACGACGTCTGTTCCAGGAACGATGCCACGCCGGAGGATCGCCCTGCGAGGATCGTGGCCACGACACGGTCCCACCCGCCATACAGCGCGAGGGCGGCGAGACCGTCTCGTATCACTGATGTCACGCCTCCCGGGAGAAGATGATAGTGGACTACGACGAGCCTCAACTCATTCATGGCGATCCCACTTCTTACGGTACTCGTCGATGGTGATCATCGGCGGTCGCTCCTGTTCGTCGATCTCGTACTTGTGAACTGTATACTGTTCACCTTCGACCTTAATCTGATGCATCAGTCGAGGAAGCTGTTCCATGATTTGCTCGGAGGTCAGCGTACCGCTCTGCTCAAGCCTGCGGAAGAACGTCTGGAGGATCCCGAAGGCCATGCGCCCCAGAGCGACGGTCGTCTGGTTCCGGTGGTCGCGCCGATCGAGATTGACCTGAGCCATGGCATCGAGTCCGTGCCGCTGAAAGATGTCGATGAGCATTCCCGTCTCGACACCGTACCCGATAGAGAACGGGATAGCGTCGAGTACATTGCGCCGACCGGCGTACTCCCCTGAGAGAGGCTGGATGACCGAAGCCAGGTCAGGGTAGAAGAGATTGAACAGCGGCCGTACAAGGATCTCGGTCACCCGCCCGCCACCTCCGGCTCGCCTGCCATTCTCGAGGGTGAGATGTCGTTCATAGAATGCCTTGACATAGCTGATCTCCGGACGCTGGAGCAGGGGACCGACGAGGCCGTACGCGAATTTTGGATGTATGTTCTTGATGTCGGCGTCCAGCCAGACGATGATATCCCCCTGGAGAACGTACAGACTCTTCCAGAGGTTTTCTCCTTTGCCCCGGCGCTTGCCGAGGCGGGGTAGGCATTCCGATGCGAGGAACGTCTTCGCGCCAAACCGACGAGCTACCTCGAGGGTACGATCGGTCGAATCAGAATCGATGACAGCGATCTCATCTATGAGTTGATGCCGATCCATGAGTTCGGCGCGTATGATGACGATCTCCTTGCCGACAGTCGCCTCCTCATTGAGGGTGGGAAAGGCGAGAGAGATGCGCAGTCCCTGTTCCTGCTTCTGTTCAACGAGCTTGGCCAAATCCTGGAACTCTGAGTGGTGATAGGTATTCTGGGACATCCAGTCAGTCAGGGTCACGCTAGCATCTCCTCCAGGCGGTGTAGGACAAGTATCACGTGGAGCAATCCCAGGGGTATCGGTTCGATCTCGATATAGCTCTCCTTGCCAGCTCGACGGCCGCGGGTGAGGGCGAGTGTTGTGGTCGGTATGGCGTGGGCCATCGCCAGGCTTGCCGCAGCCGTGTCGGGGCCAGGGCTGGGGGCAATGCCGAGATCGGTCATCGTCGCTTTGATCGTCTTCACCATCGGATGGTTGAAGCGCAGGCCCGCGGGCATGCGCCGCCCGAACTTGCGGAGGTCGACCTGGCAGCCGTAATAAGAGCTGAGATGTCCTGCGATCTCATCGATCTCTCGCTCCACGCGCGCCAGCACATCTGCGCTCTCGCTGCGCAACTCTGCCCCCAGGCTCGCCTCCGTGCTGAGGACTCCGTGACCCTCTCCGCCCTGCAGCAGGCCTATGTTGAGCACGGTCTTCGGGCGGCGCGGGAGCTCGATCGCAAGGAGCAGGGTGACTGCGTCCGCCAAGATGTTAGTAGCACTGTTGACTCCCAGGTCGCCCCACGCCCTATCTGTTGGGATCTGAATGGTGAGGTCGAATCTGAGACAACCCACAGTGAAATAGCTCAGGCGGCCCAGCTCGATCGATTCGAGCATGAGAGCATAGGCAAGGCGATTGTGGCGACCCTGGAGGAAGTAGCGCATGCCTTCGTGGTCGGCTTGATCAGCACATCCGGTGAGCCAGACGAAGAGGAGATCGTTGTCGAGAGGATATTCCCAGCCCTCGAAGAATTCGGCGAGGGAGAGTAAGGCCGAGGCTGCGAAGCTGTCGTTGGTGACACCCGGCCCGGTGACGCGGGAAGAGCTCATGGCGAGGTGGTGATCAACCTCTGCGGGAAAGAGCGTATCGAGGGGCGCGAAGAGGCCGATGGTATTGAGCCCGCGCGTCCCGGGACGGCGCGCATAGACATTGCCCGTCGCGTCCCGGCCCACGTCCTCGAGCCCCAGCTCGACGATGCGCTCGATAATATACTCGCCGCGCGCCTCCTCCTCACCTGTCGGCGCGGGGATCTGTCCCACCATGATTAGGTTGGAGACGATACGCGCGGAGAGCTCGGCAAGTCGCTCTTCTGCCTTCTGGCGCAGATCCGGAGAGATGGGGTCCTTCATAGCTCTCTGGTCTCCCTGATCGGGGAGCCGATCTTCTCTATAGTCCGCCCTCCTTTTCAGGTTCACTGCGATTCCGTTGCGGCCAGCCACCCCTGTACACACTGTGAAACCGGCTCCTACTCCTGGCTGCCGCACAGCGCCGGCTCTCAGGAGAGAGACCAGCGTGGCGCCGTGAGCCATCTCATATAGCGGACCAGCTCCTCTAACTAGTGGTAATATACTCGATTCGTCCTCTGGTTTCAATCTTCTTCCGGCGGCTCTTCCGCACGCACGAGCAGCTTCTCGGCCATCCGCTGCCCCAGCACCAGTCTCGTATCCCCTACAGCCAGGATCATGTGACCGAAGCCCTGGTTATGGACGACGTTGACCTGATCTCCGATGCGCAGGCCCATGCGTTGCAGATGGTGCCGCACCCCGAATCCACCCCGGACATCAACGAGTTCGACCGATGCTCCTGTCGGCACCATGGCCAGCGGGATTAATTCACTCGGCGGGCCGCAGCAGTCGCCGCACAGTCCGTACAGCTCGAGCTTGTGGCTCAGCGGACGGAAACCCATTGATTGACTGAGGTCGTTCTGGAGGGTTTCGATCTCGTCCGATCGGAGTTCCATGATCTTGCCGCACCGCGTGCAGATGAAGTGGTCGTGATGTTCGCCGACGTGAAGATGCTCATATCTGGGTTCTGCACTCTCAAACGTTCTCTTGGTCGCGAGTCCGTAGCTGACGAGGAGATCGAGCGCATCCCGTATCGCCTCCGCGTCGAGGTGGAGCCCCCTGCGCTCGAGTGCCTCCTTGGCTTCGGTTACGGAGAGGTGTCGGTCGGCGGCGAGGAATACGTCGATGACCGCGTCGAGCTCTTCAGAGTGGGCGAGCCCCTCTCTGGCGAAGACGTGAGCCAGCTGGCGCCTGAGATTCGCATTCGGATCGCGTCCGCCGCGGTTATGTGCCATTTCGTCTCCTGTTCGCATTCGGTCGAGCCATCATGCCTCATCGCTCAGATGGGGTGGAGTTCTGACGTGCCGTATTCCCGTGCGCCATAGAGCACGAAGTATCCTCGTCGCAGCCGCCTGATGTGCAGTTGTCACATCGCGGCTCGGATGGGTTACGCGTGAGCCTTGCGAGATGGCGCGCAAGGAGTATGCCGGCTCCCAGTCCGATGGCTGTGACGATGACCTTCTCCCACATGCAATCATTTCCTCGAAGGCGATCAGCCGAGTCTGAGCAGATGGCCTCCTTGGTAGACGACAAACGCGGCGAACCACGCCAGAACAGAGGAGTAGCCTGCCGCGAACGCGGCCCACTTCCAGGATCCTGTCTCCGCGGCGATCATGATAAGGGCGACCATGCACGGCACGTACAGAAGTATGAAGACCATGAGGGCGTAGGCGACGAGGGGGCTGAAGGTCGGGTCTCTGCGCAGTGCTTCCCTGAGGGCGACCCCTTCCTCGTCGCTTTCGGCCACGCCATAGACCGTCGCGAGGGTGGAGATGACGACTTCCTTGGCCGTCAGCCCTCCTACCAGGGCGACGGCGATCTTCCAGTCGAAGCCGACCGGCCTGAGGAGCGGCTCGAGGGCATGCCCGAGATGTCCTGCATAGCTCTTACCGAGGCGATCGGCCCGCTCTTCGCTTGCCAGCCGGGCCAGGGCTTCGCCGTGTGAGGTCTTTGCCTCGAAGTACGAGAACATGATCTGTGATAGGGCAGGGTGTTCCTCTTGAAGCTGGGCGAGCTCGCGGTCTCGTCGCGCATGGAGCGCCTCGTATTTCGGAGTCCCTTCCTCCAGATGGCCATCTGACACCCGCATCGTGAATGTACGGTGTATGGAATCGATCTGGCTGGTGAGGTCGTTCAATTCCTCGTCGTGTGTCAGGTCCTCGGGCGACAGCCCCAGGGTGGCGGCGAATGGCTGGAGGATCGAGGCAAAATCGCGTTCGATGTCAGCAGCTTCGGCCCGATAATCTCGATTCAGCGGCGGATCGGCGGGGAACGTCATGAGGAACCACATGAGGATGGAGAACGCGAGGATAAACGTCCCCGCCTTCCTGAGATACATCCATCCACGTTGCCACGTGTGGACACACAAGCCTCTCAGGGTGGGGATACGGTACGGGGGGAGCTCCATGACGAACGGTGTAGAGGGCCCGCTGAATATCGTCCCACGAAGGAGTTTCGCTACGAGCACGGCCGCCAGGATCCCGAGTACATAGATCGAGAAAAGGACATTCCCGGCTACCTGGGGTCGGAAGAAGGCGGCGATGAGGAGAGTGTAGACCGGGAGTCTTGCACCGCAACTTATGAGGGGGATGACGAGGATAGTTGTCATACGGTCTCGTCTCTCCTCGAGGATACGCGTAGCCATGATCGCCGGCACAGAGCAGCCGAATCCAATGAGCATGGGAATGAACGATTTGCCATGCAGCCCGATCTTATGCATGACACGATCCATGATGAACGCCGCCCGCGCCATGTACCCTGAGTCCTCCAGTGCTGCGATGGCGAGGAAAAGGAGAAGGATGTTGGGGAGGAAGACGATAACGCCTCCGACGCCGCCGATGACTCCGTCCGCGAGGAGAGACTGCAGATGTCCCTCCGGAGCGACTGTGGTGACGACTCGTGCCAGCCAGTCCGTCCCAGCCTCTATCCACTGCATGGGAGGCGCTGCCACTCTGAATGTCAGCTGAAAGACGACCCACATCATCGCCAGGAATAGAGGGATGCCCAACACGTGGTTTGTGACGATGCGGTCGATCTTGTCCGATGCGGTGAGATGATCGCCGGGCAGGTGTCGCCGGACGGCCTCCTCGACGGCTCCTTTGAGGAAGCCGTAACGGTAGTCGGCGATGACTGCCTCGGGATCGTCTCCGCATATGCGCGCCAGATGTGCGCGGCTCTTCTCTGCCTGTGCGGAAATGGACGGGGCCTGGTTGCTATGGTCGATCTTCTTCTGGATCTCGGTGTCCGCCTCCAACAGCTTGAGCGCTATCCAGCGGGGTATGTACTTGCGTAGCTCTCCGTCGGTCCCGGCGATGATGGTCTCGAGACATTCGAGCTCCTCTTCGATCTCCTGACCATAGTCGATCGTCATACCGGGGCTGCGCGCGCTGCCAGTTGCCACGGAGACGACGGCTCGCAAGAGAGCCTCCATGCCCTTTTTCCTGGTGGCGACCGTAGGCACCATGGGGTTGCCGAACAGGTGCGACAGGGTCTCTGCGTCTATGTGAATGCCGCGGGCCTCTGCGAGGTCGCTCATGTTGAGGGCCACTACCAGAGGGATGCCGAGCTCTTTGAACTGAACCGCGAGGTACAGATTCCGCTCCAGGTTCGAGGCATCGACGATGTCGACAACGACGTCCGGGTGTTCGTCGATGACGAAGTTGCGAGCGACGATCTCTTCTAAGGAGTAGGCGCTCAGGCCGTACGTACCGGGGAGGTCGACGACGTGGATGTGATAATCACCGAAGGTGCAACTCCCTTCCTTCTTCTCGACGGTCACGCCCGGATAGTTACCGACGTGTTGTCGAGCTCCAGTGAGGTTGTTGAAGACTGTCGTCTTGCCGGAGTTCGGATTGCCGGCAAGGGCGATGGTGATATGCTTCTTCAATGAGTGCCTCGTCCCTCTGGGATGGGATGATCCCCGTTGTTCGATCGTGGTCCGCTCAGTCAATGATCGACCTCCTCCCGCTCACCGCAATCAGGATCGCGGACGATGAACTCCAGTAGCCGCGCCAGACGCTCCCGCTCGCCCATGGGGCATTGTTCGACGAATTCGGCGAACTGAATCAGGCGCTCGATCGTCTCCGGGCTCACGACATGCTCCATGCGGCAGGCATCGCGTTCTGCCGTCTCCGGATCGAGGCGGAGTATGTCGGTAAGAAAGTCGAAAAGTACCTGATGTCGATGGGCCGTACGCTCCGCCACCTTGCGGCCAGCCTCGGTCAACTCGACGTGCTCATAGGGTTCGTGCTCGATCATACCCGCCTGAGATAGAGCGTCGAGGGCTCCGGAGACGGTTGACATACGGAGATCTAACCTCTTGGCGATGTCTCTCACCCTCACGACCGGGCGCTCCTTGCCGATGGAGAGGACGGCCTCGAGGTAGTCCTCCATCTTAGGAGAGAGAGCGTTTGCATCAGCCAATGTATTCGCTCCTGTTTGAGGGTGAAGGCGGACTGGCCTGTGACATAGCCTCCACCGGGACCTGAGCCGGCCCTCTCCGGGAGGGCCAGCCACCGATTCGCGGGGCCGATAATTGTTCGGATACCCTAATAATATACTAAAGCCAGAACTCTGTCAACCCCGAAATCGAAGAATCTTGGGGTATCCGGCGGGGAGGAGTTTCGACGTAAGAGAAAATAGTAACGGGTGTTACCATGGTGGCGGGTCTTGAGTACGCCTCCGAGGCTTGCGGATCCACACATCCTTGTGGATCGGCGAGGTCCAGATTGAAGTTGCCTTGTCCCTCAGGTTCGAGTTCTGCCCGGGGAGCCTGAGGGGCTCCGACGTCTGCCACCTCGGGGGGAGGCTAAGCGTCCAGCCGCCGGACAACGGCCCTATCAAGCTCCAGGAGGCGAGGCCGGCAC